>NZ_VVIN01000045.1:0-31378 GCF_008711145.1 Arenibacter lacus | reverse complement strand
GAGTACGGGAACAGGCTTTTTGCCGACCTATTCTTCTTTATTACCGGATTCCACGGGTTTCACGTAAGTGTTGGTATTATACTGAATATAATCGTTTTCTTTAACGTACTGTTGGGTACCTATGAGAAACGAGGCCATTACGAGATGGTAGAGAAAGTAGGACTCTACTGGCATTTTGTGGATTTGGTTTGGGTATTCGTATTTACATTCTTCTACTTGGTGTAGATAATCGGATAAAATTATAATTGTCATAAGACTTAAAAAAATATATTTACAATGGCAGAAGATCAAAAGCTTGCAATTTTTAGAGGGTACTGGAAGTTTAAGAGCAACGTTCATAAAATATGGGGGGTATTAATCCTTCTTACCCTTGTTACTGCGGTAGAGGTGATATTGGGGATTATTAAACCAGAGGTTTTGGTGCATAGCCATTTCCTTGGAATGAAGTGGCTAAACTGGATTTTCATAATCCTAACCATAGTGAAGGCCTATTATATTGCATGGGATTTTATGCACCTTAGGGACGAGAAAACCTCCCTTAGAAGGATTATTGTCTGGACTGGGGTGTTTCTAATATCCTATATGGTATTTATATTATTATTCGAGGCAGATTACGTCCATAACGTTTTAAAGGAGGGCTTTATAGCTTGGAACTTCTAACGAATAATTAACAACTAAAAAGACGGTTTAACAACCGTCTTTTTTATTTTTGTACGGCCCCTACAGGGAATGGGCCAACCCTTCTTTTTACAAGATGGCCCTGCTAATATTTTTCAGATGAAAAAAACATTTGTTTTAGTTGTCCTCTTTGTGCTACCTATCCTAATTTATCTTTTTTTTGCTTCAGGAGTTACCAACTTTGGTAAGTTGACCCAGTTGACCGAGGAGGTCGCCGAAGTAGACTTCGGTCAGGATGCCGTATCCCTTAATGGAAAGATCACCATTTTGGGTTTTTTAGGTAAGAATATCCAATACCAGCAGGCACAAGCCTTCAATCTCAATCAGAAAATTTATAAGCGCTTTTATGAATTTAATGATTTTCAGTTTGTGATGGTAATGCCTAAAGGCACCGAGGAAGCGGTAGAATCCCTGAAAAAGGAATTGAACCAATTGACAGACGCCTCCAAATGGCATTTTGTTTTTGGGGAGGATGAGGAAATCAAAAAGCAATTTAACAGTCTAGAGAGCAACTTAACCTTGGGGGAGGATTTGGGGACGCCCTATGTGTTTATTATAGATAAAGAACGTAGACTAAGAGGAAGAGATGACGATGAGGACGAAGGGGTTAAATTCGGGTTTAATGCCTTAGAGGTAGCCGAGCTTAATAATAAGATGGTAGACGATGTAAAAATAATTCTGGCCGAATACCGTATGGCCTTGAAGAAGAATAATTCCAATAGAGAGAAATAATGCAAAAAAATAAGTATACCTATGTGTGGGTCTCCTTGGTGGTTTTGGTGTTTGGAATCATTTTTATTCCGCGGATCATTAATCGCTTTCAAGAGGGTACCGTAGTTAAAAGTGGTAGAATGAATTTAAAGGGTGATAACGAACCCTTGGCCTTTGTGGAAATAAATGGGAAGAAGCGAAAAGTTCCTGAATTTGCCTTCGTTAATCAGGATAGCCTCATGATTACCAATAGGGATTATGATGGTAAGGTTTATTTGGTGGAGTTTTTCTTTACCTCCTGTCCTACTATCTGCCCTATAATGAATAGGAATTTAGTGGAGTTGCAAGATGAGTTCAAGGATTTTGACAACTTTGGTGTGGCTTCCTTTACCATTGATCCAGAAAATGATACGCCAGAAGTACTCAAAACCTATGCCGAAAGATACGGGGTTACCAATATGGATTGGCACTTTTTAACCGGCGACATGAAAGATATCTATGAGTTGGCCAATAATGGGTTCAATATTTTTGCAGCCCATATGCCCGATGCTCCTGGTGGCTTTGAACACGCCGGATTGTTTGCGCTAATCGATAAAAACGGATACATCCGTTCTAGAATGGATAAGTTTGGAAATCCCATTATTTACTACAGAGGGGCTATTACAGAGGCCGAAGGCGTAAATGACCACGGTGAGGAGGAGCAGATCTCTATCCTAAAAGAAGACATTAAAAAACTATTGCAAGAGTAGATGGAAGTTAATTTAGCTAAGGAGAAGAAATTTAATAAGCTTATCAATGTGGTTTCTGTGGTGATTCCGCTGGTAGTTGCCCTGCTTTTTGGGGTTAAATTGCCCAATGTGGAGCCCTTAATGTTCTTGCCGCCCATATATGCCTCTACCAATGCGCTAACAGCCGTTTTATTGGTGGTGGCCGTTATTGCGGTAAAGCAAGGGAAGTTAGGCCTGCACCAAAAACTAATGACAGCTTGCATTGGGTTGTCATTGGCATTTTTAATTATGTATGTGGCGTATCACATGACGGCAGACTCTACTACCTTTGGAGGAGAAGGCAATATTAGGTATGTGTACTATTTTATTCTTATTACACATATCCTCCTGTCTATTGTAATTGTTCCCTTGGTGTTGCGTACCTTTGCAAAAGCATATTTAAAGCAATTTGAAGCGCATAGGAAACTCGCTAAGATTACCTTTCCAATTTGGTTGTATGTAGCAGTGAGTGGCGTAGTGGTTTATTTAATGATATCTCCTTATTATGGAAGCTAATACTAATGTACTGTTTAATAAAGTGGCTAGAACCAGGGTAAAATACCTTTTGGGGTCCCTTTTTTTATTGGTGATGTTGTTCCCGCAGTCGGCATCGGCACAATGTGCCATGTGTAGGGCGGTATTACAGACGGGAGATAATAACGCGGTAGCTGAGGGTATTAATAATGGGATAGTTTATTTAATGGCCGTGCCTTATATATTAGTGGCTGGGGTTTTCTTTTTTGTCTATAGAAAAATGAAATCTTAGTCCAGAACACCAAATACTTCCCGAATGGGGAAGGCATGCCTTTCCTCTTTTTAAAACTTCCTTTCTTGTCGGATGGCTGCTTACCTAGAGCCTCTTGGGCGTTCCGTTTTCCATTTTTTATTTATCTACGGCTTCGTTTGGCGATGAATGCCAACTTCTTTGATGCTTTTTACTCATCTCCCTTGCGCTTTTATAGTGCTATTTCTTTTACTCCCCTTTTGCGAAAGGAAAGTTCCTGAATTAGAGCTTGGTATATAGGTTTTATTTGTATTTTACAGCGTAGAACGTTCTTGTTCCTATTTCATCCATCGTACTATTCCCGCGGGTTTATTCGTAATATGGCGTCTTTCCTTAAAAGCTTGTCTTAAAGGAGTAGCTCCAGCGGTAATGCTTTATAGTACATGGTAAATAGGAATAGCCATCTGATTAAATATTTTTGCTAAATATATTATGCTGATTATCAGGGTTTTTTATTTTGATTAAAAGTTTTGTCAAAAAAAACTGTAACAAAATCAAGAAGGAATAGTCCTATACCTGTATAAGCTGCTAAAACCTGCTAATTCAATAATAACATGATAGAAATAAAAGACCTTCATAAATCTTATAAGATGGGGAACAATTCCCTTCACGTCTTAAAAGGAATCAATTTTACCGTAGATGATGGGGAGTTGGTAGCTATTATGGGGTCTTCGGGTTCCGGAAAATCTACCCTTCTCAATATTTTGGGGATGTTAGATGTCTTGGATGAGGGGACGTACACGCTAGATGGAGTGCCTATTAAAGATATGAATGAAACTAAGGCAGCGCAATATAGAAATAAGTTCTTGGGGTTTGTTTTCCAGTCCTTCAACCTTATTAATTATAAAACTGCGGCAGAGAATGTAGCGCTCCCCTTGTACTACCAAAAAGTGGGTAGAAAGGAACGAGAAATAAAGGCATTAAAATACCTGGAGCAGGTAGGGCTAAAAGAATGGGCAGGACATCTTCCCAGTGAATTGTCTGGAGGGCAAAAACAGCGGGTTGCCATCGCTAGGGCTATGGCAGCAGAACCTAAGGTATTGTTGGCCGATGAGCCTACAGGAGCCTTGGACAGTAAAACCTCTTATGAGGTGATGGATCTAATTCAGAAAATTAACGATGCCGGTAATACCATCCTCATTGTAACCCATGAGCCAGACATTGCCAAGATGTGTAAGAGAATAGTACATTTAAAGGACGGGGTTATCATAGAGGATGAAAAAATTAATCAAGTAAGAGCTTCTTCATATGTTCAGTAGGGATAATTGGAAGGAGATATTCGATACTATTCAAAAGAATAAGCTTCGTACATTTTTGTCTGGCTTTACGGTATCCCTGGGTATCCTCATTTTTGTGGTTCTCTTTGGTATGGGTAACGGCCTTATCAATACTTTTGATGATTTTTTTGGGGACGATGCCACCAACGTGCTGTTTGTGTTTCCTGGTCGTACCTCCGTTCCTTATAAAGGGTATAAATCCAATAGAACCATTGAATTTGATAACTCGGACTTGGAGGATTTAGAAAAAAACCTCGCCATGTTTGTGGAGTATACCACTCCTAGAATCACCCGAAGCGCCCTGGTTAAATATAAAAACGAGTCCAATAATTACACTACCCGTGCGGTAGCCCCTGCACATCAGTATGCGGAAAAGACCATTATGATGAAGGGGCGTTATTTAAACGAGCAGGATATAATAAATAGGACGAAATACGTGGTGATTGGTAGGTTGGTAGAACAAGACTTGTTTGGTAGTAAAAATGCCGTTGGAGAATACCTAGATGTGGGAGGGATAGCCTTTAAAGTTATAGGCGTCTTCCAAGATGAAGGGGGCGATAATGAGGAGCGTTTAATTTATTTACCCTATACCACCAGGCAGCTTATAGAGAAAAACACGGATAAGATCAATCAGATTATCGTGGGATTTAAACCAGAGATCGGGTATGTAGGTGCCATGGCGCTAGACAAAAGTTTGGATAGGTTGCTAAGGGAGAAAAAACATATTAGTCCTGAGGATCAAAACGGATTTTTTATAAGAAACGTCGCCGATCAATTAAAGCAAAACCAGCAATTTGCAAGGGTGCTCCAAATTATAGTTGCTTTTGTAGCCTTTGGGACCATTATAGCCGGGATAATTGGGATTAGTAATATCATGGTGTTTGTGGTAAAAGAACGCACCAAGGAATTGGGGATTAGAAAAGCCCTGGGGGCCACCCCTAAGTCGGTAATCAGTTCCATTTTGTTAGAGTCCATTTTTATAACCACTATTTCTGGATTTGTGGGGATGGTTATTGGCATAGCCATTCTAAACTCCATGGGAGATGAACTGGAAGATTACTTTATCACCAATCCCTATATAGACTTAACATTGGCCATCAGTGCTACCATACTTTTAATTGTGTTTGGGGCCATTGCGGGTTATATTCCAGCAAAGAGAGCCGCCGAAATTAAACCAATTATAGCCCTAAGAGACGAATAATATGCGATTTTTATTTGACCGAAATACATGGCAGGAGATTTTTGGTTCTATTGGAAAAAATAGGACCAGAACCATAATTACCGTAATTGGGGTGTTGTGGGGTATCTTTATTTACATTGCCCTATCCGGTGCCGCAAAGGGGATGGATAATGGCTTTGAAGAGATCTTTAAAAGTGTTGCCAAGAACAGTATGTTTGTTTGGGCGCAAAGTACTAGTATGCCCTATGAAGGCTTTAAAACTGGCAGGCCCATTCAATTAAAGTTGGAAGATGCGACCCAGCTAAAAAATAGGATTCCCGAGATAGAATACATTGCTCCCAGAAACGTAAGGGGTGTATTTGGAGACGCGCCAGGGACCATAGTAAGAGGACAGAAGTTTGGTAGTTATAACGTATACGGCGACTTTCCCGTTTTCACCAAAATTACCACCAAGAAAATTTATGACAACGGCAGGTTTATCAATGATGCAGATATAGAAAAAGCGAGAAAGGTTTGTGTTATTGGGGAGCGTACCGAAAAAGAATTGTTCGAAAAAGGCGAGTCGCCTATAGGGAAGTTTATCAGGATAGACAATGTATACTTCCAAGTAGTGGGAGTACATAAGTTTTCCCAAGGAGGAGGTTTCGATAATGATGGTGATATTTTTATCCCCTTTACCACCTATAGAAAATTATACAACACCGGAAACGACGTGGGCTGGTTTTCTATCGCCGCCTATAATGATGCCGATGTGCTAAAGGTAGAAGAGAGTGTAAAAGCACAATTGAAAAGAATACATAGAGTAAATCCAGATGATGAAAGAGCCTTTGGTTCCTTTAATATTGGAGAGGTGTTTAATAGAATCAGTGGTTTTGCCCAAGGGCTTACCTTCTTGTCTTTAGTAGTGGGGATTGCCACTATTTTGGCAGGGGTGATCGGGATTGGTAATATCTTGTTGATCTCCGTAAAAGAACGTACCAAGGAGATTGGGGTGCGTAGGGCCTTAGGAGCAACCCCCCGAGAAGTACGTGCCCAGATAATTTTGGAATCCGTGTTTCTAACAATGATTGCTGGGATCATGGGTATTATTCTAGGGGCAGGTGTGCTTAGTATAATCAACAACGCCACGGAAGATCTAGATTTTCCCTATTCCAACCCTACTGTTCCCATTCCCTATATTTTAGGCGCCTTGGCCATTATGGTGGTTCTGGGAACCCTAATAGGGCTGATTCCTGCGCAGCGGGCGGTCAGTATTAAACCAATAGACGCATTAAGAGAAGAATAAACATAACCAATTCTAAATAAATAGATACTGAAATGAATAAGATAGTAAAATATGTGCTAATAGGTGTTTTGGTGCTTGGAGCGCTCTGGGCTGCAGCTTTCTTTATTAAGTCCAACAGCAAATCTGCCATATCCTACGAGGTAAAAGCCCCCATCACTACCGATATTGAGAAGAAAACCGTAGCCACAGGAAAGGTTATTCCCGAAGACGAAGTAGAGATTAAACCTCAGATTTCAGGGATAATCGATGAAATATTCCTAAAGGAAGGTGCTAAGGTAAATGCGGGCGATCTTATAGCTAAAATTAAGGTGGTTCCCAATGAGCAGTCCCTTAACCAAGCGAAAGGAAGGGTTAGGAATGCAGAAATAGCCTTGAATAATGTGAAATCTGAGTACGATAGAAATAAAACCTTGTTTGAAAAAGGAGTGATTTCTAGTCAGGATTATGATACCCAAAAGCTACGCTATGACCAGGCGGTGTTAGAACTAGAAAACGCGCGATCGGACTATCAGATTATACGAGTGGGTTCTGCGGGAGGTTCTTCCCTAGCAAATACCAATATCAGGGCCACCGTATCGGGAACAGTCTTGGAGATTCCCGTGAAAAAAGGGGATCAGGTAATACAGAGTAATAACTTTAATGAAGGAACCACCATTGCAACCATCGCAGATCTGAGTGTAATGATCTTTGAAGGAAAAGTAGATGAAGGAGAAGTCGGTAAATTGGAACTGGGGATGCCATTGGAAATAAGCTTGGGGGCCATTAATGATAAAACCTTCGATGCCAAGCTTAGGTTTATAGCGCCTAAGGGATTGGAAGAATCAGGTGCTGTACAGTTTAAGATAGAAGGGGATGTTACCATTGAAGACGAATTCCTAATACGTGCAGGTTATAGTGCCAATGCCTCTTTGGTGCTAGAAAGGAAAGAGAATGTGCTGGCCATCCCAGAAGCGCTATTGCAGTTCGATAAAAAAACCGACAAGCCTTATGTAGAGATTGCCACGGGGCCCGTGGAAGAACAGAAGTTTGAAAGAAGGGATGTGGAAATTGGAATCTCGGATGGGGTAAATGTAGAGATCCTATCGGGAATTACGGAAAATGATAAGGTGAAGGTATGGAATAAAACAGAGCCAATTAAAATAGGAACGGAAGACGAGGAAGAGGCCGAATAAACCAATGACATTATCAATAAAAAAAACAGGATATAGATGAGAATTAATGGTATTATAGGAATATTTCTTTTCAGTTTTGCGACCATCACGGCCCAAGGGAAGAAGTGGACTTTGGAAGAATGTGTTCGTTATGCCGTAGACCACAATTTAACAATAGAACAGTACGAACTGGACTTGGACAATGCTATGATAGATAGGTCCGATGCCATTGGCGCTATGTTGCCTACCTTCAATATGAATGCAAGGATTTCTGGCAATTCGGGCTTGGTTCTGGACCAATCTAGAAACCAGCAGGTAACCGGAACCATCACCACCGCTTCGGGCGGATTTGGTTCGTCCGTTACAATTTTTGACGGGCTTAGGAACATGCATAGATTAAATAGGGCTAAGCTAAATGCCTTGGCCAATCAATATCGCTTAGACAATTTGAAGGACGATATTATGCTGGCCGTAGCCAATGCCTACCTCCAGATACTGTCTAATAAAGAGACATTAAAAGTACTCCGTGCACAATATGCCGTTACCACTCAGGATTTGGATAAAACCAAAGAGTTGGTGAATGCCGGGGTGGTCCCAAATGGTGATTTGTTGGAAATTGAAGCCACCTTGGCCAATCAGGAACAGCAAATAGTAAACATGGGAAATAGTGTTTTGCTTTCCCGGATAAATTTGGCTCAGCTTTTACAGATAACCGATTATGAGAATTTTGATATCGTAGAAGAGGAATTTGATATTCCCCCCGCAACGATCTTAGACAATTCCCCGAAATCTATTTTTGAAAAAGCGCTTACCTTTAGGAATGATATTAAATTCTCCTTGTCCAATGTGGACTTGGCGATAAAGGACCTGCAAATAGCCAAGGGGGCCGTTTACCCTACTTTGGGAGCCTTTTTTAATTATGGGACACAGTATTCCAGTGAATTTAGAAATCCGGCTACAGGAGAGCGAATTCCCTTTGCAGATCAGTTGTATCTAACCGATGGAATTTCATATGGCTTGCAATTGAATATCCCCGTGTTTAACGGCTTTAGCACCAGAAATGCGGTGCAGCGAGCCAAAATCAACGTAGAGCGGTCTAAGTTGCAGCACAAGCAAAATAAATTGGATCTGGAGACAAATATCAATCAGGCTTATGTAGATGTAACCAGTTATGCCAAGGCGTACGAGGCAGCAGAAAAAACACTGGAAGCAAGGCTGTTGGCATACGAATACTCTAGAGACCGATTTAATGTGGGGTTAATGAACTCCTTCGACTATAGTCAGGCGCAATCCCGTGTAGATAATGCGGAAGCAGAGCTTATCCGTACCAAATACGATTATATTTTTAGATTAAAAGTGCTCGAATTTTATTTTGGTCTGCCAATAGTTTTAGATTAAGTTATATTTGTAGCCTATATGGCGATACTATTAAACTTGGAAACGGCAACCACCAATTGTTCGGTGAGTATTGCCAAAAACGGAAAGCAGATCCTTTTAAAAGAGGATAATAGCCCTAATTACTCACATTCAGAAAAACTACATGTTTTTATACAGGAAGCTTTGCAAGAGGCTTCCTTGTCTTTTAATGACCTTTCGGCCATTGCCGTAAGTAAAGGCCCTGGTTCCTATACCGGATTGCGAATAGGAGTGTCTGCGGCCAAGGGATTGTGTTTTTCATTGGATCTCCCCTTAATATCGGTTGCTACGCTAGAGAGCTTGGCCAAGCAAGCCACCCCCAATACCTATAAGTATATTATTCCTGTTTTAGATGCAAGAAGGATGGAAGTGTATTCGGCCATCTTTAATACCCAAGGAGAACAACTAAGGGAAACCAAGGCCGAGGTTATAGAGGAAGGCCATTTTATGGAGTATGCAGAACAAGGGCCGGTGCTGCTCATCGGGGATGGGGCAGAAAAATGTAAGGAACTCTTAGATCATCCTAACTTTACTTTTGAAACTGCCTTGCCAACAGCACAGCAAATGGGAGAACTCTCCTATAAAAAGTTCAAAGTAGGCGATTTTGAGAATGTCGCCTACTTTGAACCCTATTACTTAAAAGATTTTATTCTAAAGACCAAGAAGAAGTCCTAAGCCTTTGCATTGTGTATTACCCGTTGTGGGAATGGTATTTCTATACCTGCCTCATCAAATCGATACTTAAGCTCTTCTATTACATGGAAATGAGCCCCCCAAAACACGCTGGTTTCCGCCCAGAAGCGTAGGGAAAGATTTACGGAGCTATCCCCCAATTCGGCAACAAAAACCTGTGGAGCAGGATCCTTTAGTATGTTCTCGTTCTCAGCACATATTTGCAAAAGGATTTCCCTAGCTTGTTTGATATTAGCATCGTACCCAATCCCAATGGTAATATTATCCCTTCTTGTGCTTTGCGCATTGTAGTTAATAATATTGTTGTTAGACAATTGTCCGTTAGGGATAATGGCAATTTGATTTCCAGCAGTACTGAGCTTTGTGGTAAATATCGTGATTTCCCTAACCGTACCGTCTACACCCTGTGCAGATATCCAATCGCCTACCTTAAAAGGCTTAAACAATAAAATGAGGACACCACCAGCAAAATTGGACAAGGACCCCTGTAAGGCCAGACCAACAGCAAGACCAGCGGCACCAATAATGGCGATTAGGGAGCCAGATTCTACTCCTAGCTGGGTGATTACAAGAACGAAAAGCATTATTTTAAGCCCAATATTGATAAAACTTCGCAGGAAGCTCTCCAATGATGGGTCGTAATCCGTCTTCTCAAAGAATTTACGCACCAAACGATTGATGATTTTTATAGCCCATGAGCCTAAAAAATAGATGAGAATGGCCATTCCTAAGCTTGGAAGTGCCTTCCACATAAATGCCACTGCCTGATCCCAGTGTTCTTCGTAATTTGTAATAATATCGATATCCATAAATTTTAAATTTTTAACAAAACAAATAAAAATCTTTTAGGTCGCCAAGAATAGAAAATCAAACAATTGTTAATGTTGGCAACCGAAGCCAATTTAGGGTGAAAGGGCCAAAATAAATTGATGACATAAAAAAAGCGCCTAATAGTGGCGCTTAATTAGGGTGGGTAAATAAAACTACTTGACTTCAAATGTTATTTTTACATTCACGCGATATTGCATAATTTTTCCATCCTCTACGGTTGCACTTTGCTCTTTTATATATACGGATCGTATATTTTTAACGGTTTTGGAAGCTTCTTTCACAGCATTTTTAGCTGCATCTTCCCATCCATCTTCTGAACTTGCTAGTATTTCAATAATTTTTAAGATTGCCATAATATATGAATTTAGATTTTCTTAAAGTTAGCAAATAAAAGATGGAAAACCTTGTAAGTGCGCAGAAAATCAACCGTTTATGGCAACTACTTCATTGATTTTGTCACCCATCATATTTTTTAACATCGTCTCAATCCCATTTTTCAAGGTGAAGGTAGAGGAGGGACATCCACTACAAGCCCCCTGTAGAATTACATTTACGGTTTTGCTATCTTCTTCGTATGATTGAAATAGGATGTTTCCGCCGTCCGAAGCAACTGCTGGCTTCACGTATTCTTCCAATATATCAATGATCTGCTTAGAGGTGTCGTCCAGATTGGAGTCTTCCAATTTTGAGGCAGGAGAATCCGAGCGCTGCTTTTGAATGCTGCTGGCAGATACCACTTCGTTGCCTTCGGCAATAAAATCGCGGATGGTCTCGCGAATAGAAGAGGTGACCTCATCCCATTCTACCACATCATATTTGTTGATGGAAACATAATTCTCATCAAAGAAGACTTCTTTTACAAAAGGAAAGGTAAATAAATGGCTCGCCAATTTAGAGTCTTTGGCTTCTTCAATATTCTTAAACTCGAACGATGTGGGTACTATTCTTTTATTGGTAACAAATTTCATTGCAGCGGGGTTTGGGGTAACTTCTGCATAAACGGTCACCGCTACTTTCTTTTTGTCGTCCACCTCTTCTTCATTAACTACCACCTCGCCGGCATTTAGGTAATCGGCTAATTGCTGGGCTACCGTATCTTTTACATCGTCCCACTCCACAATATTAAAACGCTCCAAGCCAATGAAATTACCCGCTATATAAACCGTCTTTATAAATGGCAAGTGAAATAGCTGTTGGGCCAAAGGCGAGTTTTTGGCTTCGTCTATATTTTTAAATTCGTATTGTTGGTTCTTAGTGAGAAAGTGGTTGGTTTCAAATTTTAGGATCGCCGGATTATTGGTCGGGACCACTGTAATTGTATACTCCTTCATAATGAATATTTTTTACAAAAGTACGAAGGATTTCTAAGTTATGGCGTATATAATAATGTAGTCTTTAAATCGTTATAGATTGTATATGGGCAATGCAGCTAAACCCCCTCACCTCTTAAATGAAGCAGCTATATTTGGTTATCCTTTTTGTTCTTGCCCTGGGTCCTTCAACCCATGGTCAAGAAGGAGTACCCGTATACTTTGATTATTTATCGGACAACTATTATTTGGTTTATCCCTCTATGGCAGGGATCGGGGAAGGTGGTAAGATAAGGGCAACCTTAAGAAAACAGTGGTTTAATGTAGATAGGGCACCCAATTTGCAAACCCTCAATGCACATTTTAGAGTAGGGGAGCAAAGTGGTTTGGGGGCCATTTTCTTTAAGGATGCCAATGGCTATCATTCCCAAGCCGGACTAAAGCTCACCTATGCCCATCACTTGCGGCTGGGAGGCGACTTTAGAAGCCTTAATCAGTTGTCTTTTGGACTAAGTGCAGGATTACAAGAAAGTACTTTAGACGAAACTTCCTTTGTTTCCGTAATACCAGACCCCTTGGTTACAGGTTCTAGAAATAGTGTTGGTTATTTTAATTTGGATTTGGGGATGTCTTATAACTTCTTGGAATTCCAAGCACATGCGGCTGTGCATAATTTATTGGGAAGGGGTAGGGACCTATACTCCGCAGTGGAAGCTACCAATCTCAGGAAATACCTACTCTCCATTGGCTACCTTTTTGGACGAGGGGATTGGCAAATAGAACCTTCTACCTTGTTTCAATACACCGAATTTACTAGGGAAAGGGCCATAGATATAAACCTTAAGGCGTACAGGGCTGTAAATTTTGGTACGGTTTGGGGCGGAATTTCCTATCGGAGAAGTTTGCAAAGCGTGCACTACCAAACCCAATCCGACGTGGGGGAACAATCCTTGCAATTGATTACGCCCATGGTAGGGGTAAATTATAAACGGTTTTTGGTGGCATATAACTATTCCTATCAAATGGGCGATCCCAAGTTTCACGACGGAGGATTCCATCAAATTACCCTGGGGTACGACTTTGGGCAAAGGGAAAAAAGGTACGACTGTTCCTGTCCCGCGGTCAATTATTAAGTGAGAAAATGTGATACTTCTTTTAATTCATCCATCTTTTGGTCTTCGGTTTCTGTACCATCCATGGAGAACTCCCACTTATTTTGAATAGTTTTGTGATAGTGAAAATAGGATGTCTAGGGGTCCAAGTCATTGAGGCAGCATGATAGCTCTTTAATGGCAGTTACAGAGGCATTAATTAATAATCCAATTATGATCAAGGAAGTAAATGGGAAATCGCCCCAAATAGGGGAAGATTGTTATATAGCCGAGAATGCGACCATTGTTGGCGATGTAACCATGGGAAAGCAATGTAGTGTATGGTTCAATGCGGTAATTCGCGGCGATGTACATTACATTAAGATGGGCGATAAGGTGAATGTACAAGATGGAGCGGTAATCCATGGTACCTACCTTAAGTCGCCCACCACAATTGGCAATAAGGTGTCTATTGGGCATAATGCCATTGTACACGGTTGCACCATACATGATAATGTCCTCATAGGGATGGGAAGTATTGTGATGGACGACTGTGTGGTGGAAAGTAATAGTATTATTGCGGCCGGAGCGGTACTTACCAAAGGTACCCATGTTCCCTCGGGGACTATTTTCGCAGGGATGCCGGCAAAAAAGATCAAGGATATTAGCGAGGCCTTAAGTGAGGGCGAGGTTAATAGGATTGCAGAGAGTTATGTGAAGTATTCCAGTTGGTTTAAAGAGTAGTCAATACGCTTGCAAATACCTTCATTCTTCCTAGTTTTAATTAAAAAAATAGCTGCCTATCTAACTGAAGGTGTATTTGTAAGGACAATAAGTCAAATAATCCTATTTTTGCAAAGCAAAAAAAGATTAAAAATTGCATGCGACATACCTCCCCTAGGGACAGTGAATGTCACTTTTAAATTCAGGAATATAAATTTATAACTTTAAAAATATGAATGCATATATATTTCCCGGGCAGGGAGCCCAATTTGTAGGTATGGGATTGGACCTTTACGAAAAATATCCCTTGGCGCAAGAGCTATTCGAAAAGGCCAATGAGATCCTAGGTTTCTCCATTACGGACTTGATGTTCGAAGGAAGCGCGGAAGACCTAAAGGAAACCAAGGTTACCCAACCGGCAATTTTCTTGCATTCGGTGATATTGGGCAAGATCATGGGAGATAGTTTTGCACCCGATATGGTGGCAGGGCATTCTTTGGGAGAATTTTCAGCCTTGGTGGCCAACGGCACCTTAAGTTTTGAGGATGGCCTAAAATTGGTATCCCAACGTGCCCAAGCAATGCAAAAAGCATGTGAATTGCAGCCTAGTACTATGGCTGCTGTGCTAGGATTGGAAGATGAAGTAGTAGAAAAAATATGTGGGGAAATTCCTGGGGTAGTAGTGCCCGCCAATTATAATTGCCCAGGGCAATTGGTAATTTCAGGAGAAGTGGCAGCTATAGAGGAAGCCTGTGAGAAACTGAAGGAAGCAGGTGCCAGAAGAGCCTTGGTATTGCCAGTTGGTGGTGCTTTCCACTCACCTTTAATGGAGCCTGCAAGGGCAGAATTGGCCGCAGCAATTGAGAATACCACCTTTAATACGCCAAGTTGTCCAGTATATCAGAATGTGACCACTACAGGGGTAACAGATCCCCAAGAAATAAAAGAAAACCTTATTGCGCAGCTAACGGCACCTGTTAAATGGACCCAAAGTGTGCAGCAAATGGTAGCCGATGGTGCAACGCTCTTTACCGAAATAGGACCTGGAAAAGTATTGCAGGGATTGGTGAAGAAAATTCATCGCGATGCGGAAACACAATCCGCTAAGGTAGAAGAATAAAACCTACCAGAACATACACCCAAAGGGGCAAAGGAGCTGCGACCAATTTTTTATTGATTGCCCTCCTTTGCCCCTTGCTATTTTACACCTAAATAGACGTTGCTAGAAGTTATTTGCCGTTCATCTGATAAATACATATTTGACCCTAGTTTGTTAGGACAAGGCCCTGATTTTTAGTTATCTTGACATTCCCTTTTCGCATTATTACCTACTGTGTTTGGATTTGTTTATAGAGACTATCAATTATGAAAATAGATACCCTATATAAAGCAACTTCCAATTGTTTTAAAGCCAAGTTCTTAATTCTTGGGTGGATTGTGCTGTTTTGTTTGCTGTTTGGAGCAGTAGTAAATGCGCAAGAGATTTCTGTAGATGTATCGGGTCCTAACGCTTCGGAGGAAGGGCCTGTTAAGGGACAATTTAGGATATTCAGTAATGGAACCATAGTGAGCGATGCTGTTGTGTTCTATCAGTTTAGTGGTACTGCTACAGAAGGTGTGGACTATAATCCAGTTCCTTTGGTGGGATCAATTAACCTTCCAGGCGGGACTAATGAAGAGGTGGTTGTAGATATAAATGTTATAGATGATACGATAGTAGAAGGGGATGAGTCGGTAACGATCACCTTGTTAAGTGCCTCTTCAGAAACTGTTCATCCTACTAATAACACCGCTACCCTAACCATCCAGGACAACGATGCTTCGGTGACTTTTTCCACCCCCACCGCCTCCGATTCGGAAGATGCCGGAGGGAATCTCCCTAGCTTGCTTGTAAACGGAAATGTTGTGGATGTGGCTACTACGGTTACCATAGCAATAGACCCCAGTAGTACGGCAACCCAAGGGGACGATTTTACCCTGGCCAGTACTACCATTACCATCCCCGTTGGTAATTATAACGACGAGCCGTTTCCCTTAGGACTTACGATCAATCCAGATAATAACGTGGAAGGGGATGAGACCATTGTTCTAAATATTACTGGGAGCTCTGGAAGTATCAATGCCATTATAAATCCTAGTACTACCACCTATACGATTCTGAATGACGATGTTGAGATTTCCCTGGATGGTCCTATTACCCTTGCCGAGGGGGATTCCGGTTCTACCGCCTTTAATTTTACGCTTACCCGTAGCGGGGACCTGTCTGGCACCCCTTCCGTGGATTATTCCGTAGCGGTTAGCGGTGCCAATGCAGCCAATGCGGCCGATTTTGGAGGGGCGTTGCCTTCTAGTACCGTTACTTTTGTAGACGGGGAGGCCAACGCTACAATTACCATAAATGTAAGTGGAGATCTTGATCTAGAGCCAGATGAAACCTTCACCCTAACGATCAGTAACCCTACTCCTGCTACCATCAACCTGGGGGCTACCACCGCTTTGGGAACCATCCTAAATGACGATAGTGAGATCTCCCTAGATGGAGACGTTTCTTTGAACGAAGGAGACGCAGGGAGTACCGCCTTTAATTTTACGGTATCCCGTGTTGGTGCTACCAATGGTGCGGCTAGCGCTACCTACACCGTAACTGCTACGGGAACCAATCCGGCTAATACGGCCGATTTTTCAGGGGGGATATTTCCTTCTAGTACGGTTAATTTTGCAGATGGGGTAGACACCGCTACCATTACTGTAAATGTTGAGGGCGATACGGAGGTAGAACCCAATGAAACTTTTTTGTTGACCCTTACCAATCCTACCAATACCAGTATAGGAACAGCAACCGCTGTAGGAACCATACTCAACGACGATAGTGATGTTATAAGCATAGGAAGCGATGTGTCGCAGAACGAGGGGTCGGGCGGGAGTACCACCTTTATCTTTGAAGCTAGTAGAACGGGGGACACTAGTTTAGCCGCCAATGCTACTTTTACCGTTTCGGCAGGGCCCTCCAACCCAGCTTCTGCAAATGATTTTGTGGGAGACGTATTTCCTACGGAACCCGTTACTTTTTTGGCAGGGGACGACACGGCAATAATTACCATAAGCGTTAAGGGAGATACGGAGGTGGAAGCGGACGAAACTTTTATCGTGACCCTTAGCAGTCCAAGTACCGGATATACCTTAGGGAAGACCCAGGCGCAGGGTACTATTCTTAATGACGATTTTAATGAGATTACCATGGGAGCGGATGTTTCCCTTCCCGAAGGGAATTCAGGAACTACCATTTTCTCATTTACCGCAAACAGGACCGGGGACACCAGCTTAGCTACTACCGCAAATTATACGGTGACGGGTGGCCCTGGAAATGCAGCCAATGCGGCCGATTTTGTAGGGAACGCATTCCCTACAGGGGAGGTTACTTTCCCAGCGGGATCTTCAACAGGAACCTTTAATATAAATGTAAATGGGGATACCGCTGTAGAACCCAACGAAACCTTTACCGTAACCCTAAGCAATCCAAAGACAGGCTATGTAATAGGGGCAAAATCTACGGCAATAGGAACTATACAGAATGACGATAGTGATGTGATCTCCATAGGCAACGATGTTTCCCAAAATGAGGGCAATGGAGGAATTACGGTCTTTACCTTTGAAGTTACACGGACTGGGAATACCAGCGCTGCAGCTACTGCTACCTATACGGTGGCGGGATCTGGCGGACCTGGTACAGCGGCCACTGCGAACGACTTTCAGGGGAATGTATTTCCCTCGGGGACCGTGGAGTTTAATGCTGGGGAAGATACAGCAACAATTGTTATTAATGTGACGGGCGATACGGAGGTGGAGCAGGATGAGACATTTTCGGTGACCCTCAGTAACCCTAGTACAGGATATACCCTAGGGAAGATTCAGGCACAGGGCACTATAGTGAACGACGACTTTGATCAGATTACCATAGGGTCCGATGTAGTCCTTGCCGAAGGAAATTCTGGAACCACGGTTTTTACTTTTGTTGTGAACAGGACAGGAAATACCAGTTTTGCTACCACCGCAAACTTTACGGTAACAGCTGGCCCTGGGAATGCAGCCAATGCTGCAGATTTTGTGGGGAATGCCTTCCCCTCAGGGGAGGTGAGTTTTCCGTCCGGATCGGCTACAGGAACCATTAATATTAATGTGAATGGCGATACCGATGTGGAACCCAATGAGACCTTTATTGTTACCCTTAGCAATCCCGGGACGGGATATGTGCTGGGATCAAAAATAACGGCTATGGGAACCATACAAAATGACGATGTTAATGAGATATCCATAGATGGTAGTGTAACACTTTCCGAAGGAAATTCTGGGGACACAACTCCCTTTACCTATACCCTTATCCGTACAGGGGATGCCAATGATGAGGTGAGCATTAATTACAGTGTTTCACCCACGGGAAGCAATCCCGTAAACGGAACCGATTTTGTGGGAGGTACGCTCCCTTCCGGAACAGCCACCTTCCTAGTAGGCGATGAAACAACAACCATTGCCATAGAGGTTCAAGGAGATCTTATGGTGGAACCAGACGAGACGTTTTTGGTGAGACTTAGCAATCCCCCTACAAATTATGTACTGGGCAAGGATCAGGAACAGGGAACTATCCTAAATGACGATAGCTATGTGGCCTCTATTGTTGCTACGGAACAGGATGCTTCCGAAAATCCCTTGATTTCAGGAACCTTTACAGTAAGCTTAAACACCACAAATACCACCGGTAGCCCTATCAGCATACAGTACAATGTAGATGGTACGGCAACGGCAGGGGACGATTATTTTGCGCTTTCGGGAACGGTTTCCATTCCCAACGGACAGAATAGCAGTACCATTAGCGTAACCCCAATAGATGATGATGAGGTGGAGGCAGATATAGAAACGGTAATTGTTTCCTTGGCACCCGGTAGCGGTTATAGTATAGGATTTCCTAACCGGGCTACCGTAAACATCGCTAGTGATGATGTTGCCGGAGTTTCCATCAATGATATTGTAGTAGATGAGGCGGTAGGGAATGCAGTATTTACCGTAACCCTAAATGCAGCTGTGCTTTTGGGAACCACAGTAGCCTATACTACGGCAGATAATACCGCTATTGCAGGTAGTGATTACCTTAGCAGGTCTGGAACCATTGGTTTTCTAGGCTTAAAAGGGGAAACCAAAACCATTAGCGTTCCAATTATAGATGACGATGTAGCTGAAGGAACCGAAACCTTTTTTGTAAATCTGGTGAATGCCACGGGCTTCGCTCAAATTGAAAAGGGCCAGGGGGTAGGTACCATTACGGATAACGATAATTGTATGGAAGCCCCGTTGATAAATGCTAATATACCTACCATTTTCTGTACCGATTTTACTCAGAACTTAAACGATTATAACAGTAGCCCTATTCCGACCGGATTTGAGCTGATATGGAGTAGTAGTGATGACTTTTTTAATGAAGGAGCCCGTTTGGAGAGTAGCGTAGTAGATTTTGTAGCTACCTTCTATGGTTTCCTTTACAATAGCACAACATCTTGTGTTAGTCCGCCTTTGGAAGTGACATTAGTAAGGAATACGCCCCCAGAAATATTGGATACCTCCGGGGCGTCTATTTGTGGTCCGGGGAGAGCAACCATTACGGCCACAGCCTCCGATAATGGAAGCCTTTTTTGGTATTTATCTAATACAGCCGTAAATCCAATTGGGGAGGGCAGCAACTTTACTACCCCTCAAAATGCGTCTACAACGGTTTATTATGTGGAGGCAAGCGGGAACGGCTGTACAACGGATCGGATTGCAGTAACGGTGACGGTGGAAGATCCCGTAGATGTGGGAACTACCGAGAATACCGCGGCCTGTAGTATTGTGGGAGAGGGGGTATCCGTTATAGATTTGGATGATACCCGGAAAAGTGGAACCGCTACCGGAGTGTGGAGTATTGTTGGGACGCCACCAGGATCGGTCACTATAGGCGCAGATAATACGGTAGATTTTAAGGATGCCCCCGAAGGGGACTATACGTTTAAGTTTACTACCAATTCTGCCGTAGCACCCTGTGCGGATGCCAGTGTGGAGGTCACCATTTCTGTAAGCAACTGTTTGTTGGATAGCGATGGGGACGGTCTTTACGATAGGGACGAAATAATACTGGGAACCGATCCCTTTAACCCAGACACGGATGGGGATGGCATAATGGACGGAGTGGAAGTGGGGCCAGATTTGGACAACCCAATTGATACCGATGGGGATGGAATTATAGATGCCTTGGAGTCTATGGTACTAGATGCGGATAACGATGGCGTAGTAGATCAATTAGATCCCGCAAACAACGACCCCTGTATTCCAAATGTGGGGGCTGCCAGCTGCAAGATCGATTTAGAAATTATAAAGGAGGTAGATGAGACCAACCCATTTGTTGGGGATGAGATTACTTTTACCATTACCCTTACCAACCTAAGCAATCTAATGGTTACCAATGTAAGTGTACAAGACCTAATAGGCCCTAGTATTGGTTTTATGTATATCAGTAGCACAGCAACTGCGGGATTATATGATGAAGTAAGCGGATTGTGGGAGTTGGAAGAGATTTTGGAGAACGATACACAGACCCTCACCATAGTGGCATCGGTACCAGAGGCCGGTAGTTTTCAGAATACGGCCACCTTAACAGATAGTTTCCCGGAAGATGGGAATCTAAGTAATAATTCCGCCGCGGTTACGGTGACGGTTGCATCTAGGTCCAATGATGAATGTGGTTTTCTATTTAATTTAATATCGCCCAATGGAGATGGTAAAAATGATAGATTACATATTAATTGTATAGATGATTTCCCCAATAATACCCTCCAAATCTATGATCGTTACGGCAATGAAGTCTTTGCGACAAGTCAATATAACAATACTTGGATGGGAACAGGTAAGAAAGGGGATTTACCCAAGGGAACCTATTTTTATATCCTAGATCTTGGCGATGGGACCGCCGTTAAAAAGGGGTGGATCCAAATCATTAGATGATAAAGACTATGCATTATAGATTATTAACTTTAGGTGTTGGAATGAGATGGTGCGCGGCATTTTTTTTGCTGACTACCTTTTTGGTCCATGGCCAGAAAGAACCCCAGTACACCCAATATATGTATAATATAGGTAGTTTTAATCCCGCTTATGTAGGCTCCGTGGAGACACCAGATATTTCCGGATTGTACAGAGTGCAATGGACAGGGATTCCAGGGGCTCCCAAAACGCTGAGGTTTGGGGTGAACCTCCCCCTAGAAAATGAAAAACATGGCTTGGGTTTTAATGTGGTAAGTGACCAAATAGGGCCAACCTCCCAAACCTACGTAGATTTTGCCTATTCGTTTCAGGTGAAACTCTCGGAAACTACCAGATTGTCCTTTGGTGTAGACGCTGGTGGTTCCCTTTTAAATGTGGATTATGGAAAAGGTGATTTTGAAAATCCCAATGAACCTCTTTTGAATGGGGAGGATACTTTTAATAAATTTTATCCGACCATTGGTGCCGGATTGTTTATGTATGAACAAAATTGGTATTTGGGACTATCCATCCCTAATTTTTTAACCGATGGCATATATGCGGATGAGGTATCTAACATAGTGGAAGATAAGCTGCAGTTTAATTTTATTGGAGGATATGTTTTTGATCTTTCGGAGAATTTAAAATTTAAACCCGCCTTTTTGGTCAACACCCTAAAAGGTGCTCCTGTAAACCTTAATTTGTCCACCAATTTTTTAATTAATGATATCGTAACCCTAGGGGCCTCCTATAGATGGGATAATGCCGTAAGCGGATTGGCGGGCTTGCAAATATCGAATAATTTGTTCCTAGGGTATTCTTACGACTATAATACCACCAATTTTGGAGAGTATAGTCAAGGTTCACACGAGGTGATCCTAAAGTTTTATTTGGGCAGGGAAAGCTCTAAGCCTGCCAAGGGAGAGAAGCGCGAATCTAAAGGAAAACCTAAGCAGATAGACAGTCCAAGGTTTTTTTAAAAACAGAACAGTAACATGAGGGGCTTAAAATTATGTATATGGCTTTTAATAATTCCTTGCATGGGTTTTGCACAGCAAAAGCCCTCCAAGGGAGATATATCATTTTTTGAGTATGCCTATAGAAGGGCCATTGTGGAATATCGGAAAGAACAAAATAAAGGGGGCCTAACCACTGCTCAGTATTTAAATTTGGCAGATTCCTACCTCAAGGTAGGTAACTATAAAGAGGCCTCCAATATCTATAGGGATGTTTTTAAAAAGGATAGCAGCATGTCTGCAGGTCATTTTAATAGGTTGTTGCAATCGATCTCTAAAACAGAGGGCTTAGAGAAGGTGAAGCTTTTTCTCAACAATAATCAGCGGTCATTCTCAGTCGTAGTATTGGAGAATGCCGAATTTAATTATGAATTGCTCCAAAGTAAAAACAAGTTGCTACCGGGCTATGGGGTATTCAATGTCAGCGCCAATAGTGCGCAGGCAGATTTCTCACCTAGCTTTTACAAGGACAAGGTGTTATTTTCCAGTGGGCGACCAAGAGGATCTAAAAAGGTGTATAATCCGTCTGGGGAAGCGTATTTAAATATTTATGAGGCTGAGGTAGATGCCAATGGGAACCTAAAAAATACCAGGGAATTTGGGGGACTAATGGCTTCGTCCTTCCATAAGGCAACACCCTATTACGCGGCGGAATTAAATAGTATATTCTACAGCCTATCCAATGCGGATGGGGCAGAATTGCTGTTTAGCACCAATGGGAAAAATGCCATGTCTATCGGTAAGAGTAGCGGTCCCGATTCACATCTGTATATCTTGAGGGATTTGGATACCTCCTTTTATTACCCCTTTTATGATGCAACTACCGGCCGACTCTATTTTGCGGCAAATTTTAAGGATAGTTACGGTGGGACCGATATTTATTATGTGCATACCAATAATGGAATTATAATGTCTTCTCCAATAAATCTGGGGCCTAGGATCAATAGCCCTGGAAATGAAATAGCCCCATTTATATTTGATGGCTCCCTCTTTTTTTCCTCGGATGTCTTTTATGGCTTGGGAGGAATGGATGTCTATCGGTCTAATATGAAGGATGGAAATAGTTTTAGCATTCCCGTTAATCTGGGAGCCCCTATTAACTCTCCAGAGGACGATTTTGGCCTGATTATAAAAACAAAAGATTCGGGAGAACTCATAGGGTATTTTGCCTCTAACAGACCGGGTGGTAGGGGGAATGATGATATCTATGGTATTCATATGCTAGAAAAACCAGGATTAAAGACCTTGGCGATAAAGGGAGCGGTTAAGAAGCCTCTAGGTGGGGGCGGAATTGAAGAAGTGGTCATTAGTTTATTGGATAAGGAAGGAGCGGTTCTTAAAGAGGTAATTACGGATAAGGAGGGGAGATACCAGGTGGAAATACCATGGCGAGATACTATTACTCTCACCGCCTATAAAGAGCGTTATTCCCAATATAGGGAACAGTTCAATGCCGCGGCATTGGACACTATCAATACTTCTAAATTCAATTTAGACCTGATGTCTATTGATGATATCCTAGACTGGAACGAGGAGCGAAAAGTTATTAAGCTTAATAAGTTTTATTTTGATAAGGGGAAATCTGAAATTACCCCCTTCATAGCCACAGAATTGGATAAAGTGGTAGCTATAGCCAAGGGTTTTCCCGAGCTACAATTAAAAGTGGAGTCGCACACGGACAGTAGAGGTAGCAATAGTTACAATCTAAAGCTGTCACAAAGAAGGTCTGATGCTATAAAAGACTATTTAATGCAGCAGGGAGTGCCTAGCAGTGCGTTAGTGGAAGTTGTAGGCTATGGGGAAGAGCAATTGTTGAACAACTGTAAAAATGGCGTTTTCTGCCTGGAAATGCTTCACAACAGAAATGAAAGATCTAGTGTCATAATTCTAAATTACAACGATCTGTTTGGTTCAAACTAAGCATAATCGAAGCTACTCGGTGGAGTTGTATTGGGTGTGCTACAACAAATATCCAATTGGAACTGCCAAAAGCTTATTTGCTCAAGACGCATTGCTCACAATCTTTTACCTTACCATAATAGGTTTCTCGGTATTTGTGAAGCGTGTTAATGGGGATAATTCCAAGTATAGTTTTTTTGATATAGGTTACCTTGGTGTATAGGATCCCCATCTTTTTGGTGAATCTTTTTTCTTGTTTGGTGTTTCTGGTTATTGTAATCAATTTCATTGTAAAATTCCTTTGCATTGGGTGCAAAGATTGGGGATACACAGGCCAATTACAAATCTAGATCGTTAAGGATGTGTTAAAGTTATTTTGATGTGATTGATAATCAATGATTTGCTTAGGGGTGTGCAAGGAGTGAGGGTGTACACCTTCCATTAAATGAGTACCATCCAGCAATAGTAGAGTGAAAATGCACTAAGAAAGAGGATTCCTACGTAGGTGAGATATTGTAGCGGTTTTTTGGGACGATATTTTTCTGGAATTTCCTGGCTCATCACATTTTTTAGATTCATATAGCCAATGATGGGGGCAACTACAAAGGATACAAATGTGGCAATAGACAAGAGCACACTCATATTGGCCATAAAGAAGGTGATAACCATAAAATTGATCAGAGCTAATAATAAAATAGCAATGGGCACGCCTTTTTTCTTAATGTATTTTTTTTGGGGAAACAACAAACTTAGGGCATCCACGCTAACCCTGGCAATGGCATCGTGAGCGGTAAGACAGGTGCTGAACATAGTGGCAAAGGCTGCTATGGCAATAAAGATATAGGCCCATATACCAATACTATTGGTGAATATTTGCACCAATTGGTCGGCGAAAATAACTGCATTTCCACTTAATTCTGTATTGGTTCCATAGAGGGTAAACCATCCAATGATTAGAAAAAATACAGCCAAGAAAGCCGTTACATAATACCCGAATTTAAATTCGGACAGGGCCTCTTTTAAACTTGGTTTATGTCCGGTGGTCTTAAATTTTTCCACCGTCCACAAGCTAATCCAACTAGAGGCCTCTACGGTGGTAGGCATCCAGCCCATCAAGCCGATTAAAAATAAAATTCCCACTTCATTAAAAATAGGGGGCGGGGTAAATCCGGTAGTGTGGGCTACCTGACCCTTAATCAATACCATGATGGTGGTGACCATTAAGGCAGCGAATAAAATGGTTACCACATATTTTAGGGATATTTCCAAAAATCGGTACCGACCTATAATAAGTAAAAGTGATATTAGTATAAATAGGCCCCCTGCAGTTGTGCCCACAGTATGTGGGGGTAATTGTAGCAAGTTAACAAGGAGTCCGGCAGTCACCACATAGAGGGCCGCTAAAATAGTAAAGGTGCTTAATAAGGTAATTAAGGAGTAAAAGATGAGGTACCCCATTCCCCTGTTTAAATAGCCCTCAATCAATGTTTTTTCGGTGATATTGGTGTAGCGTACCCCAAATTCGAAAAAGGGATACTTTAGCACGTTGGCCAGGATAATAGGAACTATCATAATCCAACCATAGGTGGCCCCTGCTGTAGTAGACAGCACTAAATGTGAGGTGCCAATAGCCATACTCGCAAAAAGGAGACCCGGTCCAAGATTCTTAACGAGTTTTTTTATGGCAGACATGCGTGGTTATTCTGAAGGTAAAAATATAAAAATCTAGGGAAATCACTGCTTGTTACCTCAATAGAGGCATAGTATATTCTTCCTCTCCCGCTATTGTACGGAAACCTTATCCCCAATAACCTTTGGCTGAGTGTTTATTGCGAGGTCTATAAAAACCTTGACCCGTGCAAAATACTCACGCATTTGAACCTTGAATCCACGTTTTAGGGTGAGATCGTGCGCATTGTAACCAATTGCGCGCAGGCCCTTTTGCTCTGCAAGGTAAATGGCCCGTTTATTATGGAATTTTTGTGAAATAATGGTAACCTCATCTAGACCAAATACCAATTTAGCCCGTACCATAGAGTCCAATGTTCTAAACCCAGCATGGTCCAAGAGGATACATTCTTCGGGAATCCCCCCATTTACCAAATCCTTTTTTATAACGTTTGGCTCATTGTAATAGGGGGTGCCGCTATCGCCACTAACCAAGATATAATCTATTTTCCCAGCTTTAAATAGGTCAAGGGTAGCTACTATTCTGTTGGTGTAATAGGGATTAGATTTTCCACCTACTAATTTAGGGGAAGTGCCTAGAATGATCCCTACTTTATTTTTCGGTATTAATCCTATATTTTCATAGGTCTTCCCCGCACCTGCCATCTCAATGATCAGGTTGCAACCAAAAACCACCAGGAAAAAACTGATGATCAATAAAAGAAAGCTATAGCCAATTTTCTTCCACATTATTCCTGATTATCATTCTTAAAGGTAGGTATTATGTTGTTATTGAAAGGTGAATTAAAATTAGGGACGGATTCTATTTGTTTTTTTCATAAATTAAGAGGGCTAATAGTTTAAAAAGCGATTTCAGGTTTTTTCGTATGATTTATGTCATTTGGCAAAAAACTGGATCTCCCTAATTTTAGTTCAAATCCTAATTTTTTATAGCGATGTCCATAGAATAAACTAACCATTTTAATCCGAAAACCCATGATGAAAGACATTAATGAAGCCCAATGTATAGAGGTGTTACAGAACCATTGTATGGGGTACTTGGCCTATATGGATCACGATACACCCTATGTGCTGCCAATCACCTATTATTACAATCCTGAGGAAAAATGTATCATAAGTATTTCTGGAGAGGGACACAAGATGCGCTGTATTCGTGAGCATCCTTCGGTTGCGTTGAATGTGAGCAATAAATCATCACTAAAAGACTGGCAATCTGTTATGGTACATGGGGAGGTGGAAGAAATTAAAGGGAGTAATTCCAAGTATCAATTACACCAGTTTTTACAGGGGGTAAAAAGGATATCGGGCAATAATAAGGAGAATGTAAACCTGCAATTTATCAGTGATTTTTCAAGTAAGAATACCGAGGGGGGGACCTCGGTGGTCTATCGTATTAAAATAAAGGAGATTACTGGGAAACAAAGGAAACCCAAATAAAAAAATGAGGAAACTATGATGGGTAAGGACCCATATAAAAATAGTTCAACTTCATCGATTATCTTGCTTTAGCACCAATTTTATAAATTTTAGAACATGGAATATTACTTTAGTAAAACACTATCCAATATAAGTTTTGATCAAGCAGTGGAGAAAACCAAGGAGGCATTAATGGAGGAAGGCTTTGGCGTCCTCTCTGAAATTGATTTAAAAGCCACTTTAAAGAAAAAAATAGAGGTAGATTTTTATAACTATAAAATTCTGGGGGCCTGTAATGCGCCCTTTGCGTACAAGGCCCTACAGGCTGAAGATAAAATAGGGACCATGCTTCCCTGTAATGTGATTGTCCAAGAAAGGAATGCCGGATTTATAGAAGTTTCTGCTGTAAATCCTACGGCTTCCATGCAGGCGGTAATTAACTTGGATCTGGTGGAAATTGCCGATGAAGTTTCGGAAAAATTGAAACGGGTCATCAAGAATATTAAGCCATAACTTTTTAGGTAATGTTGAGGGCTATCTCTACCATATTTGCAAAGGTGGATTGGCGTTCCTCAGCAGTAGATTTTTCTCCCGTGATTAACGAGTCGGAGATGGTAAGTATGGCCAAAGCATTCACGCCATGCTTTGCAGCAATGGTGTATAGCCCTGCCGCCTCCATTTCTACACAAAGAACCCCATGTTTTTCCCACGGTTTGTACTCCTCTGTATCGTCACTATAAAAAATATCGGAGGTAAGTATGTTTCCCACTTGTATGGGGAATTTTAATTCGCTGGCGTATTGGGTCGCTTTTAGCAGCAATTCAAAATTGGCTGTGGGCGCATAATGGGCATTTGCAAAAACTTTATTGTTAATACCCGAATTTGTGGATGCCGCCATGGCTAGGACGATATCTCCCAATTGTAGGTTTTTCTGTATTGCTCCGGCAGTGCCAACCCTAATTAAATTTTTGGCACCGTAGTTGTGAATTAATTCGTGGTAATAGATCATCGCAGAAGGAACTCCCATACCACTGCCCTGTACCGAAACCCGTTTCCCTTGGTAGGTGCCCGTATATCCCCACATTCCCCTCACCTTATTGTAACAAAAAGGATTTTTTAAAAAGGTTTGGGCAATCCATTCGGCACGCAACGGATCTCCTGGTAATAGTACGGTGTCTGCTATATCCCCTTGGTTCGCCTCTATGTGTAAACTCATGGTTTTTTATTTATTAGTGCCTTCATCATCTCAATGCCAGAGGAGGTCCCAATTCTGCTAGCACCCAATGCTATATATTGTAGGGCAGTGTCAGCGTCTTTAATGCCTCCAGAAGCTTTTATTTGCACATTGTTCCCAACTACTTGCTTCATTAGTCTCACATCTTTGAAGGTTGCTCCTGCAGTACCAAAACCAGTGGAGGTCTTTACAAAGTTGGCTTTGGCTTCCATGGCCAACTTGCACGCAATTTCCTTTTCCTCGTCCGTTAAGTAACAGGTTTCCAATATCACCTTGAGAACCTTAGTCCCTATCTCGGATTTTACTTGGGAAATGTCGTTCATCACCGCCTGGTGTTTTCCAGATTTTAACCACCCAATATTGATTACCATATCTATCTCATCGGCACCTTGGTCCATATAATCCTTTGCTTCCATAACCTTGGCTTTAGTGGTCATGGCGCCTAAGGGAAATCCCAATACGGTGGCTATTTTAATAGAAGAATTCTTTAACCTAGCCTTTACCAAAGGTAGGTGGGACCCGTTTACGCAAACAGCAATAAATTGATATTTCAATGCTTCCTCGCATAACCTAAGAATGTCTGCTTCGGTAGCAGTTGCCTTTAAAAGGCTATGGTCAATATAGTTTTGTAGCTGCATATAGGTTGGTTGTTGTGATGGCTTATTGGGGGCCAAAAGAAGTGCGCCCAGATATTTTTTAGATAAATAAGACTAGCCATGTATTTAAATTTTAGGACTGATCAATATCATATTTTTTCAGGTTCGGATACGCTATTTTGATGGGATGCTGCGGAGGTTGTAATCCCCACCCCAACTACCGTAATCTAACAACCTTGGAGGTGACTTAGGATAAGATTTAGGCAACACCCCGTGGTATCGATTTTAAAGATAGGGAGTTTAAGCAATAATAAACAATAAGGATGAAGATAATTCTTTTACCCACCGATTTTTCAGATAGTGCCTGGAATGCAATGTTTACGGCACTAAAGCTATATGCCGATATGGTTTCCCATTTTATTGTACTAAACGCCTACGAGCCAAATATCGCCAATGTGTTAGGGGCAAAGGACGAACAGCGATTGGGGGTGATTTATGACTCCATGGCAATTCAATCGCACAAAGAATTGGATAAAATTCTAGACTATTTACGGCAAAATCACAAGAACCAAAATCACACTTTCGAAAAACTTTCCATTTCCGATAATCTGTTGATCGCCATAAAGAATACCATGATAACCCACCATATAGATTGTATAGTGATGGGTACTACAGGAGCTACAGGAGCCAAGGAGGTTTTTATGGGGAGCAATACGGTAAGGGTCTTAAAGACCATTCGGAATAGGCCCATTATAGTGGTGCCTAAAGAGGTTAATTTTCAAAGCCTGAAGCGACTCGTTCTCCCCACTAATTTTCTCAAGTACTTTGAGTCTTCAGAATTGAATCCTATGTTAGAGTTGGTGAGATTATGGAGGGCGGAAACATATATTTTTCAGGTAGGAACAGAATTTAAACTCAACGACTTTCAGGAGTCTAATAAGCTACGGTTGGAAGAATATTTTAAGGATATTGTCCATGGTTTTCATAAGGTTCAATTTGAAGAGGGAGTAGCCAAAGCTATTACCGATTTTGCTACGGAAAGCAATGCCGATATGATTGCTTTAATCCAATACGACCATAGTTTTTTTGAGAAGCTCACGAGGGAGGCAGTAGTTAAAAAGATGGCGTTTCACACCTCCTTGCCGCTAATGGTGTTAACCAAGAGATAGGGTAGCAAATAGGAATGCATTGGTGTAAAACTTTACGGGAAACTACCTTTAAAGTAAAATTCCCTTAAGCCAAGCCACCCGTATCCGTCCCGCCTGGGTGTAGGGGTGTGCGGTTAGGGAAGGCATAGGATTGAATAGGAAGTCCTAGTTGCATTAATTTTTCCTCTACCATCATCAGATCCATATTGCCATTATAGGTGATTAGTAATAGCCCACTTCTAAGATCTAGATCTAAGATTTGGATATCAAAGAGAGGTCTAAGGATATCTCTAATTAGATTGCCTTCTGTTGTTGATAAAGGACTTTTAAGTTGTGCCATCGCTTTCATAGGATAAATCTAACCAATTTAGTGCAGCTAATGCCGGGTTCTCTTACTAATAAAAAATGTCTTCTTTATGTCAAAAGAATTCTGGGGCTACCCATCAATGACCAAAATCATTGTTTTTCGATATTAAATCCGCTATATTTAAGATATAAAAAATATTATTATGATAGATACTATATTTTATGCTACTGATAGGTCCGAGCGTGAGGTTCCGGTCCTAAAATACGTCTATGACCTTAGTGTAGAGTTGGGGGCCAAGTTGGTGGTCTTATACGTGCATAGAATGAAACCCTTACGGGTAGGTGTAAGCCGACCAATACAGCAAATTGTGTATCATTTGATTGAGGAGCAGAAAGAAATCCTTGAAGCGTATTGCAAACAACATTTGGGGGCCAATTTTAATACAAAGAATATAAGTTTGGAGGTGGTAGAAGGAGATTCCATATCCCATACCATTTTGGAGACTTCCAAGGAGCATAAGGCAGACTTACTAGTAATTGGAAGAAAGGAAAAGCATTCAGATCGCGGTTTATTTGTTGGAGATATTGGCAAGGCACTTCAAGACCGGGTATCCTGTCCCCTTTTAATTGTACCCAATACCAAGGATAAGGCTACGGTAAAAACAATTCTATATGCTACGGCTTTTGAGGAAGCAGATATTTTAGCGCTCAAAGATTTGGCTCAAATGGCACAGTTGCTCAAAGCGAGAATAGAAATCATACATATTTCCACGGAAAAGGAATATGCAGGAGAGCAGCAATTGGAGTGGTTTAAGGAAATGTTGGAGCAACAGGTAGATTATGAAAATATTGGATTACAACTAATCTTCTCCGAAGACATAGAGGATAAGCTTAAGAAAGTAGCAAAGGAAATTAATGCCGACATACTGGTGTTGTTAGAACGAAAGGAAACCGGTTTTTTCCAGCGAATTTTCCATAAAAGTCTGGTGAAAAAAATGGAATCGCACATCACCATTCCCCTGATGAGTTATAATGAGGTAAATCTATTTGCCCAACAGCAGCATACTGCCAGTAAGGTGTAACAAATACTTCCCAGTTGGAGAGGGGAGCCTCTTGTCTCCCCGGTAAATAAA
>NZ_VVIN01000044.1:0-31456 GCF_008711145.1 Arenibacter lacus | reverse complement strand
CATTAGCTAATGGTTGGCGATTACAAACCCCCATAGTGGACTTTCACCACCTAGCGAATTACCATGCACGGCACACAACAACTAGCGCCTTAAAGAAGTTACTTTAAGGCGCTAGGTTTTCTGACTTTACGGATAGCTAGTACTACTGCAAATTCTCCAAACTCTTTTTCAAGGTTTCTATTTTAGCGATGGCATCGGCCTCCTTTTTGCGTTCAATGGAAATAACCTTTTCCGGTGCATTATTTACAAACCTTTCATTGGAAAGTTTCTTTTGCACGGAAACTAAAAATCCTTCGGTATATTTTAGCTCATCCTGAAGCTTAACAATTTCTGCCTCTACATCTATGGCACCAGCAATGGGAATAAAGTACTCGTTAGACTTTACCCTAAAGGAAAGTGCCCCATCTATAGGCGCTTCTACATAGGAGATCTGGGATAGGTTGGTAAGCTTCCCAATGACCACATCCCAATCCTTGGATATATTTCCTTCGTTTAACACGGAAAGCTCCAATGTTTCCTTCATCGGAATGTTTTTCTCCTTCCTAATGGTCCTAATTCCAGACACCACTTCGGAGGCAAAATTAAACCCGGAAACCAAGGCTTCATCTACAGGCTTAACTTTTGGCCACTGTGCTACTACAAGGGCTTCTTCCGGGCTACGCTTGGTGATATGCTGCCAAACCTCTTCCGTGAGGAAAGGCATAAATGGGTGCAACAATTTAAGGTTCCCTTCAAATATCTGAATCACCTGATCGTAGGTGGTTCGGTCTATCGGTTGCTGGTAGGCAGGTTTAATAATCTCCAATAACCAAGAACTATAATCGTCCCAAATTAATTTATAGGTAGCCATAAGGGCATCCGAGATTCGGTATTTACTAAAGTGATCTTCAATCTCTTCCAATGCCTTATTAAACTTGGCGGTATACCAGGCAATTCCTAATTTAGAAGCTTCCGGCTGTGGTAAATCGGCCACTTCCCACCCCTTTAACAATCGGAAGCCATTCCATATTTTATTGGCAAAGTTTTTTCCTTGCTGACAAAGAGCCTCATCGAACATTAGGTCGTTCCCCGCTGCGGAGCTCAGTAGAAGTCCCACCCGAACACCATCGGCCCCATAATTTTCAATTAACTGCAGGGCATCTGGGGAATTCCCCAAGGATTTAGACATTTTTCGTCGCTGCTTATCACGCACCAAACCGGTAAGATATACGTTTTGGAACGGCTTTTCATCGCGGTATTCATAACCAGAAATAATCATCCTAGCTACCCAAAAGAATAAAATATCGGGTCCGGTTACCAGGTCATTGGTAGGATAATAATAGTTTACCTCCTCATTATCGGGTTCCAAAATACCATTAAACACACTTATGGGCCATATCCATGAGGAGAACCAGGTATCCAAAGCATCCTGATCTTGCCTTAGGCTTTCTAAGGTTAAATTGGAATTTCCGGATTTCTCCCTTGCTAGTTCCAAGGCCTGTTCCTTACTTTCTGCTACCACAAAATCTTCCTGTCCATCCCCAAAATAGTAGGCCGGAATCTGCTGTCCCCACCACAACTGCCTCGAGATATTCCAATCTCGGATGTTCTCCATCCAATGGCGGTAGGTGTTTTCAAATTTTTTGGGGAATAGTTTCACTTCCTCATCTTCCAATACCGCTTTAATGGCGGGCTTGGCAAGATCTTCCATACGCAAGAACCACTGATCGGACAATCTGGGCTCTATCACCGCTTTAGTCCTTTCCGAGGTTCCTACCTTATTTAAGTGGTTTTCTGTTTTTACCAAAAAACCCTTCTCCTCCAATTCTTTGGTGATGGCCTTGCGTACCACAAAACGGTCCTGCCCTTCATAGTGCAGTCCATAACTATTTAAGGTAGCATCTTCATTAAAGATATCTATGGTTTCTAGCCCATGCCTATCCCCAAGATCTTTATCATTAACATCATGTGCTGGGGTTACTTTTAGACAACCAGTTCCAAACTCAACATCCACGTATTCGTCCTCAATTATTGGGATTACCCTATTGCAGATAGGCACTATAGCCTTTTTCCCCTTTAAGTGCGAATAGCGTTCGTCATTGGGATTAATACAAATAGCAGTATCCCCAAGAATGGTTTCTGGCCTAGTGGTGGCAATAGTCAAAGTTTCGTCCGAATCGGCTATCTTATATGATAGGTAGTACAACAACCCCTGTCTTTCCTCATAAATCACCTCTTCATCGGACAAAGTAGTTTTAGCTTCAGGATCCCAATTTACCATTCGGTATCCCCTATAGATTAAGCCTTTGTTATATAAATCCACAAAAACCTTGATCACGGAAGCAGACATATTGTCATCCATGGTGAATGCGGTTCGGTCCCAATCACAGGAACAACCCAGCTTCTTCAATTGCTCTAGGATTACTCCTCCGTATTCATGTGTCCAATCCCATGCGTGCTTTAAAAACTCCTCCCTACTAAGGTCTTTCTTCTCAATGCCCTGCTCCTTCAGTTTGGCCACTACCTTGGCCTCGGTTGCAATAGAGGCGTGATCCGTTCCAGGCACCCAACAGGCGTTCTTTCCCATTAAACGGGCCCTACGGATTAAAACATCCTGTATGGTATTGTTAAGCATATGGCCCATATGAAGGACTCCGGTAACATTTGGAGGCGGAATAACTATGGTATAAGGCTCTCTATCATCTGGCTTAGACTGGAAATAATTATGCTTGATCCAATAGTCATACCACTGACTCTCTACGGTCTGCGGCTCGTATTTTGAAGGAATTTCCATTTTTTGGAACAGTTTTTGCAGCCCTTACAGGGCGATTACTAAAATGATTACTTTTACAAAGTTACTTGAGGTAGTCCTACGGTTTTTTTTGCCGTGTTAGAAATACGAAACAAAAATAAGTAACGTTATTACATAACAAAAGAATTTCGGAAGGTTCATTAAAAACATTTATTTTTGAAATTCACCCAAAACTTGAAATGATGAAAAAAATAGTACTAGTTTTATTTATTGGTCTATTAGGATTTGGCCTAACCGCTCAAGAGAACGGAGCTAAAATTAAATTTAAAACGGACATCGTGGACTACGGAGAAATTTCCAAGGGTAGTGATGGCCTAAGAGTATTTGAGTTTACCAATACCGGGAACGCCCCCTTGATTATCAGCAAGGTAAGTTCTACCTGCGGATGTACCATCCCTAAAAAACCAGAAGCTCCAATCTTACCCGGAAAAACCGGTGAGATACAGGTAAAATACGACACCAACAGAGTAGGCCCTATTAGAAAGGCCATTACGGTTATCTCTAATGCTTCTACCCCAACGGTAGTCTTAAAATTAAAAGGGAACGTGCTTGCCGAACAAGGCAAATAAACACAACGCTCTTCTTTAAAGTAAAACTTGTTCCGCGGATACTTTTTGCCCCTGGAACAAGTTTTTTTATTTAAACATCTTTTTAAGCACATAGGAGACTATTACATCGCTCCCCAAACGATCTACCTGTACTTTTATCTTTTTACCCTCTTTCGCATTGAGCATGCTCAGGATTTCCTGTAATTCATAATCATGGACTTTCTTTCCATTGACGGCTAAAATAACATCCCCTTTTCGCAATCCGGCTTCTTGCCCTGGGCTCCCAGCCCGAATCCCAGACACAATAATCTCTGGCACGATGCTTATCCGTGATCTATCTTCAAATAATATCTGAACGGTTCCAAAGGAATCGCCCTTCTCCTCTACCACCCCTTTAGCATTGGTTATACGCTCGGAAATGTAGCGCACCCCATTATGCTGTAGGTCTATACCGCTCAGGTTAAAATTAAAAGGATCGTTAAACATAGCATTTTTTCGCAGGCTTATGGTACCCGCGCCATAATTGTAGACCGCAGTAAATCGTTTTAAGATTTCACCGCCTAGGCTTCCATTACGCCCTCCAAAACTGGTAATAGAACTAAAATATTCCATATCGGGAAAGGCAGTCTTAGCTCCCTTGAGATGGAAATCACCCAAGGACAACCCTTCTATTTTTGTTCGCTTCCCGTACACACTCCCGCTTAGGCCCTGACCTAAGAAATCTTCATAATGATTGGGGGGCACATGCAAACCTCTTTGCTCATTTTGAAACAACCAAAGCGCATCCGAACTTCCAGAATCTATTAATAGTTTTACAGGGATATTTTGTTGATCACCCATAGCGACCGTGCCTTCCACATACGCTTTGTTTTTCACGATATGTATAGGCAAGGTCTGTGTTTTGGCATTTTTCTTTTGCTTGTAATGTTTGGGGTTATGGAGCTTAATCACCTGGGATACATAGTTTATAGACACTACAAAATCCCGAAATAAATCATACCCTATAATACCATGTACCACCACCCCTAACCTTGGGGAGAAATTAAGCTCCCTATCCATTACCACATACAACATTTGCTGATGGTTTCTGGCATTGCCTATTTTAAAGGTGTTGTTGGAGGAGCGCAAGGCTTTAATAGGTTCTCCATCCCCAAGTCCCCTTATACTAACCTCGGTAACGTCGTTTATTTGAATAGAATCTTGATCTGAGATGTTGAAAAGTATAGGCGTGTTTACCCCCGAATCCAAAATAAAGGACAACTTGGCCCCATTGACATCCACCGGGATGAGAATTAGGTTGTTCACCAGTTTAAATTGAACCTTTTCATATTTTTTGCCATGGGGCAAGATATATTGTTGGGCATTTATCAAAACAGGCAAACAAAAGAGCAGTAAACAGGTATGTTTAAAAAATGCTATCATGCCTTTATATTATTTAGCCATCTTCTTAAATTTACGAACTTATCAGTAGTTTTCCGCGATATTTAACAGTTTTATAGGTGCTATTCTGCCTAACAAATACCATTTGAAACCTAATACGCGGCCCTATTTTTATGGTTGAGCAAAGAGGCATATACCATTCACATTTTCTTCCTAATGTAGTAGCACGATTAAAAACAGTAGAGCCCTAGCAAACATAACCTCTTAGCACAGGGCAGATTAAAGGGTAGATCCAAGAAGCGGTCACCCAATTAAAATTTAATAATTCTGTTGTTTTCTCCGACCCTATTTCTCATTTTTGTGCTAAACAATAATATCTATGCCCTCAATTTCGAAGAAAGGTCAGTTGATGCCAGAATCCCCCATCAGAAAATTGGTGCCCTATGCCGAAGCAGCAAAGGAAAGGGGAGTGGAAGTAATTCACCTCAACATTGGACAACCAGACATAAAAACGCCCCAAGTAGCTTTAGACGCGGTAAGAAACCACAATTTGGATGTGTTGGCCTATAGCCGCACGGAAGGATCGGAGGAGTACCGACAAAAAATAGCTGCCTATTATGCAAAAAACGAAATTGAAGTTACCTCATCACAGATTATAGTGACCACTGGAGGATCTGAAGCCTTATCCTTTGCAATGAATACCATTGCGGATACAGGTGACGAGATTATAATCCCTGAGCCTTTTTATGCCAACTACAATGGCTTCGCAACTATTTCTGGTATTAAGGTAGTACCAGTGGCTTCCCATATAGAGGACAATTTTGCCCTCCCTCCCATTGAGGAATTTGAGAAATTGATAGGACCGCGTACCCGCGCCATCCTCATATGCAATCCAGGGAATCCTACCGGTTACCTATACACTAGGGAAGAGATAAAAAAATTGGCAACAATTGTAAAGAAACACGGTCTTTTTTTGGTGGCAGATGAAGTTTACCGAGAATTCACCTATGATGGACGGGAGCATTATTCCATTCTACAGGAAGAAGGCTTGGACGAACATGCCATCTTGGTAGATTCGGTTTCTAAACGATACAGCATGTGTGGAGCTAGGATAGGTAGTCTAGTCTCTAGAAACAAGGAAGTGATTCAAACCGCTTTAAAATTTGCGCAAGCGCGATTATCCCCTCCTACTTTTGCTCAGATAGCCAGCGAGGCCGCCTTGGAAACTCCGAAGAGTTATTTTGAGGAGGTAAAGAAAGAGTACGTTTCTAGACGCGACCTATTGATCTCCGAATTAAAAAAGATTGAAGGAATAAAAGTAGGGGAGCCCCACGGTGCCTTTTATTGTATTGCGGAATTGCCCATTGCAAATGCAGACAATTTTGCTCAGTGGCTTTTAGAAAGTTTTTCAATTGATGGAGAAACAGTAATGATTGCCCCAGCGGCAGGGTTTTATGCCACTGAAGGTTTAGGTCTTAACCAAGTAAGGATTGCCTATGTCCTAGAAAAGGAAGAGTTGAGAAGGGCCGTTCACATTTTGGACAAGGCTTTAAAAGTGTATAAAGACTAATGATCATTCAAGAAAACGTTTCCTTAAAAAAACACAACACTTTCGGGATAGACGCGAAAGCAAAATATTTTTGCGAGATAAAGTCGGTCGCAGACCTAAAAGAGGCATTATCATTAAAAGGCTATCCCAGTATATTTATATTGGGCGGAGGCAGCAATATCCTGATTACAAAAGACCTGGACCATTTGGTGCTCCACATCAACATAAAAGGCATAGAAACGGTCTGGGAAAATGAAGATCATATTTGCCTAGAAATAAACGCTGGGGAAAATTGGCATAACCTAGTATTATGGACCTTGGAAAGAGATTATGGCGGTTTGGAAAATCTCTCCCTGATCCCTGGAAACTCTGGCACCGCCCCCATTCAAAATATAGGGGCCTATGGTGTGGAGCTTAAGGACACCTTTGTAAGTTGCCAGGCTATGGAAATTGCCACCCAAGAAATACATCAATTTAACAAGGACGACTGTAAGTTTGGGTATAGGGAATCCTATTTTAAAAATGAAGGCAAGGGTAAGTATATCATCACCTCCATACAACTTAAACTCACCAAGAAAAACCACCGCAAGCAAACGGATTACGGAGCTATTGCATCGGAATTAAAAAAGCAAGGCATCACCGCGCCTAGCATACAGGATATCTCCAAGACCGTAATCGCCATCAGGCAGAGCAAACTTCCAGATCCTGCAACACTGCCTAACAGCGGGAGTTTCTTTAAGAATCCGATCGTCAGCAAAAAAGACTTCCAAGCCTTTATAAGCAACCATCCAGAAGCCCCCTTTTACAAAGTATCCGACACCGAATTCAAGATTCCGGCTGGCTGGTTAATAGAACAAAGTGGGTTCAAGGGAAAAAGGTACGGGGATGCCGGAATCCACAAGCATCAGGCCTTGGTATTAGTAAACCATGGAAAGGCCACGGGCCAAGAAATTATTGCCATGGCAGAGCATATAATGGATACCGTCTACAACAACTTTAAGATCATTATCACCCCTGAGGTGAACATCATAAAATAACCCCTGCTTTTACAAACAGGGGTTACACCAAACCAAACTAACCAAATTAAATGCACAGTTACCAGCTGTACATTTGTCAATTAATATTTTATAAACGCTAACCATAACAATCAATTTTATAATTTAGCGTTACCCTATATACGGGAAAAACGTTGACTTGGATGTTTTGCACATCCTTTTATTAAACCCACCCTACCTATGAGCGTCTTACTGGAAAAACATATTGTAGAGCTTCTTTTGGAAAGGGATGACAAAGCCATGTCTTTGCTGTACGAACACTATGGGGACACTTTGCTTGGTGTGGCCTTCAAGGTGGTTAGGAATGAAGCACTGGCAGAGGACGTTTTACAGGAAAGTTTTTTGAAAATATGGAGGAATTCTGATTCCTATGATCCCAGTAAGGCCAAATTATTTACTTGGCTATTTAGAATTACCCGTAATACGGCCATTGATAAATTAAGAAGTGTAAATACCAAATCCGACAAGGAAATCCAAATAGACGTTTCGGACGTATATAGATTAGGAACTGAGGGAATTAACCCGGAATTAATGGATATTCAGGACAATTTGGAGAAGATAGAGGAGAAGTATCAAATTGTATTGGATGCCCTATTTTTCCAAGGAATGACCCAACAGGAAGCAAGTGATGAATTGAACATACCTCTTGGCACTATTAAATCCAGATTAAAAATTGGATTACGGGAGTTGAAGAAAATCTATGGATCTGTTCTTTTATTTGCTAGCCTATTAAATTTTTGGTAAATCAGATAAACCAGAGGTAGCGCTGCTATAATTGCGGCTACCAAGCGGGAAACACTGTAAAATACAAAGCAATGAATGAGAAGATAAAAAACTTTTTAAACTCGGACCTTTTGGAGCAATACCTACTGGGTACCACCTCCAATGAGGAAACACTACAGGTAGAACGCTATATAGCCATGTATCCTGAGGTGAGAGAAACGTATATAGAACTTCAGGAGAATTTGGAAGTTTACGCCAAACTACACGCTATTAAAACTCCCGATGGTCTAAAGGATAAAATTCTAAACCAGATCAAATCTGAGAAGACGGGGCGTAAAAAGTTCTTTAGGTATGCCATTGCAGCCAGTTTTGCCGCTTTAATCTTCGCTGGCGCCTCCTATATCTTCTGGAATCAGAATCAGAATTTACAGGCAGAGAACATTATTGTGAACAACAAAATTGAATCTCTGGAAGAGAATATGCGCATGCAACTAGAGGATGTGCGCAATCAGTTCATTGTGCTTCACAATCCAAAGACCAAAAAGCTTACCGTTAAAGGCAATAGTAAAGCCAAGGAATTAAAAGCCGTTGCCTATATTAATCCGGTAAAAAAGTTATCTTATATCAACGTGAGCAAGCTACCTAACTTACCAGAAAACCAATGTTACCAAATGTGGGCAGAGGTTAACGGAGAAATGATAAACCTAGGTATTATTAAGGAAGCGACGGATAGTGAAAAATTAATGGCCCTCCCCTATGGAGAAGATGCCGTGGGATATATCACCATAGAAGCTGAGGGCGGTACCACCTCCCCTACCGTAGAAAACATTGTAGCCAATATCCGCTACTAAATTCAATACCCAAAACTAATCTTAAACCTTGATTGGGAAGCTCAATAATTTCATATCTTTGCATAAACATAACGCAAGGATATGAAATTATTACTTTTAACCATAGGCTTGTTGGCACTAGCCTTTGCCGGTATCGCATTAAAAATATGGTCTAAAAAAGATGGCAAATTCGCAGGAACATGTGCGAGTCAAAGCCCATTTTTAAATAAAGAAGGGGAGGCTTGTGGTTTTTGTGGAAAACTACCCACGGAACAAGAGTGCCAGAAAGACAGCAATGCTGCATAGCAACTTTTTCCCAACACCCATTTACCCCATATTTTGGATAAAAATAAAGACGAATCTCTCAATTCTCTTATTGACAAAGCGAAGCTAGGCAACCAGATGGCGTTTAGCGCATTGCTAAATCACTTTTGGAACGACGTATATGGTTTTCAACTGATACGCACCAAAAACGAAAATGATGCCGAGGATATCACCATTCAGACCTTTTCCAAGGCTTTTGACAAGATACATACCTATGACAGCGCTTATAAGTTTAAGACTTGGCTGATTACCATTTCCAAAAATTTACACGTAGACCTTATCCGAAACAGGAAAAGAAGTGTGTTGCAAGCGAGTGATAACGGAAACAATGAAGCGGTAAAGAAAGTATTGGACGACACCCCTTCCATTGAAGACAGCCTAATCACCGAACAAAATTTAGCTGCCCTACTGGGCTACATAAAAATGCTAAAACCCCACTACCAAGAAGTTATTAACCTAAGGTATTTTCAGGAACTTGCCTATGCTGAAATAGCCGAAAGATTGGGAGAGCCCATCAACAATGTTAAAGTAAAGCTTTTAAGAGCAAAAAAGCTTTTGGCAGAAATCATAAAAAACCAGAAATAAGGAGCGGCTACTTTACCTACAAACAGTCTTTTATACCTCCTTCATTTCGTATATTTGCAACAAAGCATTTTAGGATATAATGAGCACAGAAACTTTAGATAGCGTAATCCCTCCAAAGGGCAAACCGAAATGGCTACGAGTAAAGCTACCCACAGGAAAAAAATACACCCAGTTAAGGGGATTGGTAGACAAATATAACTTGAATACTATTTGCACCTCTGGTAGCTGCCCCAATATGGGAGAATGCTGGGGAGAGGGTACGGCCACTTTTATGATATTGGGGAATATATGCACCCGATCCTGTGGATTTTGCGGTGTTAAAACCGGGAGGCCAGAGGATGTTGATTGGGAAGAACCAGAAAAAGTAGCCAGATCCATAAAAATCATGGGCATTAAACACGCCGTAATCACTTCCGTAGATCGGGACGATATAAAGGATATGGGCTCCATCATCTGGGCAGAAACGGTAAAGGCCATTAGAAGAATGAACCCTTCTACTACCCTAGAAACTCTAATTCCGGATTTCCAGGGTATAGAAACCCATATGGACCGTATACTAGCCGTTGCCCCGGAAGTAATCTCCCATAATATGGAAACCGTAAAAAGGTTGACTCGGGAGGTTCGTATCCAGGCAAAATACGAACGCAGTTTAGGAGTACTTTCCTATCTTAAGAAAAATGGCGCCCACCGAACCAAATCGGGCATCATGTTGGGACTGGGTGAAATGGAGGATGAAGTGATCACCACTTTGAAAGACCTCAGGGCAGCAGAGGTAGATGTGGTTACCATTGGACAGTATTTACAGCCTTCCAAAAGGCATTTACCGGTTAAGGAATATATTCTGCCAGAGCAATTTAAGAAATATGAAGAAATAGGTCTGGAGTTAGGGTTTAGACACGTAGAAAGTGGCGCTCTGGTCCGATCTTCCTATAAGGCACACAAACATATTCTGTAGGCAGATAGAGCACTACACATTTTAATGGATGCAACCCCAGCCTTCAGCGGATAAAATGGCTACCAATTTATATGAAACAGATAACTATAGGCATAAACGGTTTCGGCAGAATTGGTCGGACACTTTTTAGGCTTCTTGCCCAGCAGCCCCACCTAAAAGTGGTTGCAATTAACGATTTGGCCGATGCAGCCACCTTGGCCCATTTATTAAAATACGACAGTATTCACGGAGTATCCCCTTTGGGAATTTCACACGGGGAGAACTGTATCATAGTAGAGGGGGAAAAAATAGCTCTGTTAAACCACAGTTCACCAGAAGGAATCCCCTGGTCTAACCATGGGGTAGACTTGGTGGTGGAATCAACAGGCAAGTTTAAGGACACGCTTAGCCTACAGCACCATTTAAATAACGGTGCCAAAAAGGTTGTTTTGGCCGTACCCCCATCGGACGAAGAAATAAAAATGATCGTTTTCGGTATCAATCACGAAACCTTAACCCCAGAAGACCATATTATTTCCAATGCCTCCTGTACTACCAATAACGCGGCTCCGATGATAAAGGTAATTCAGGACCTCTGTGGGATAGAACAAGCTTATATCACAACCGTTCATTCGTATACCTCGGACCAGAGTTTGCACGACCAACCCCATAAAGACCTACGAAGGGCAAGAGCAGCTTCCCAGAGCATTGTACCTACTACTACGGGAGCAGCAAAGGCCCTTACCAAAATATTTCCCGAACTTTCCGAGGTGATAGGCGGCTGTGGAATTAGGGTCCCCGTTCCCAACGGATCCTTGACCGATATCACTTTTAATGTTAAAAGAGAGACTAGTATTCAGGAAATTAATGATGCCTTTTTGAATATTTCGCAAAAGTCATTTAAAAATATCTTATATTATACCGAAGATCCTATAGTTTCTATTGATATAAACAATAGTTCTTACTCTTGTACGTTTGATTCTTTGATGACTTCCGTTATTGGAAGAATGGTCAAGATTATTGGATGGTATGATAATGAGACCGGTTACAGTGCTAGAATAGTGGATTTAATTAATTATCTAAAAGATAAGAAATACATTTGAGAGTCTTTTTATCACATAAAAAAATATTGAAACTCCCCCTATATTGCGTCTTAGCAATGCTACTGCTATGGAGTTCTTTATACTCTCAAGAAAAATCGGCCCCCGCCACGGATGTTGAAGTGCTTTTTGAAAATTCCAGGACTTTTCGGAATCAAAATAAGATAGATATTGCCTTGGAATACCTCAATGCTGCCATGGATATTGCAGCCAAGCAAAAAGACCATAGGACTCTTATAGATTGCTATCACCAGTTTGCCATTATTTATCTAAAAATGGAAAGGGACGATACGGCGGAGTTCTACTGGAATAGGGCCGAATCCCTTTTAAAGAATACCGCATACCCCTATGGTAATGCCGTACAAAAATATATAGAAGCCATTCTCGCCTTTCATGAGGGAAAAAATTTCTTAGCCATTTCCATGTTAAGCGAGGCTAAGCAAATAAACAACGACCGTAATTTACTAAACAACATATTATTTATAGAGGGCACTATCTTTTTAAAGCTGGATAAATTGGCCAGTGCTGAAAAGAATTTCAATTCGCTCTTGGTTAACACGGACATCTACGAACAAGCCTATCTGGCAACCAATGCTCACCTAAAATTAGCGGAACTACATTTATCGACCTCGGATATGGAGGGTGCTATTGCAGATGCTGATGCCGCCCTAAAACTAGCAGAAGCCAACGGGTTTTTCACCAAGGAATTAAGAGCTAACGAGATATTAACCCAAGCTAGCGCCGCCCTTGGGCGCTACGAAGACGCCTTGGCCTATAACCAACAGATACTTAGGATTAAAGATTCTATATTTAAGGTAGACAAGGTCCTAATTGAAACAAAAACGGCCGATAAGATCCAGACCGATTTCATGAAGGATGAGATTACCAGACAAGAAAGTAAGATAACTGCCTTAAGCCAGTCTAAAAACAGGTCTGAGATTACCGCTATTTTAACTTCCGCCTTTCTGACCGTAATATCCATCTTAGCAATTTCCCTTTACAGGAACAATCAGATTAAGCTTCGTACCAACGACCTACTACAGGCCAAGAACGAAGAACTAAAAGCAGCCCGGGATGCCGCGGTATTGGCAATGGAGGCTAAGACCAACTTTCTCTCCACGGTTAGCCACGAGCTAAGAACACCCCTCTACGCTGTAACAGGACTAACCCACTTATTACTAGATGAAAACCCCAGCGACGAGCAAAAGGAGCATTTAACCTCTCTAAAGTTTTCTGGCGACTACCTGTTAAACTTTATCAATGACATTCTCCAGATCAATAAAATTGATGCAGAAAAGATGGAGGCATTACAAATTAATTTCAACCTCAAAAAAATTCTGTCGGAGGTGATTAACTCCCTGCAACAAAGTGCCAAGGCCAATAAAACGAAAATCACCCTGAATTATGACGATTCCATTCCCCCCATGTTATTGGGAGACCCCTTAAAGCTATCTCAGATTTTTATCAATCTTATTGGTAATGGTATTAAATTCACCAAAAACGGAGAAGTAACCGTGATTGTTGCGATGACTAAAAGGGAGAATGAAACGGTACATCTTTATTTTGAGGTTAAAGATACCGGTATTGGTATTGCCCCAGAGCAGCAACAGCACATCTTTGATAGTTTTGAACAGGGTTCCATCCAAATCAACAGAGAGTATGGCGGCACCGGATTGGGACTGGCCATTGTTAAAAGTCTTTTAGGCCTTTTAGGTTCGGATATTCAGTTAAAAAGTGAGTTAGGCAAGGGTAGCTCCTTCTTCTTCGATCTAGAATTTAAAAGCACGGATCAGCTTACGGAAGAATACACACCCGAACAAACTACCGAAGAATATGACTTTAGCGGACTTCACCTATTGATAGTTGAGGATAACAAAATTAACCAGGTGATTACCAAGAAGATGTTACTCAAAAAGGATATGACCTGTGACATCGCCAATAATGGTCTCGAAGCTGTTGCAATGGCAAGAGAAACTCCTTACGATGCAATCCTAATGGACATCCACATGCCCGGGATTAGCGGGGAAGAAGCCACCATTGCAATTAGAAAGTTTAACAGTACAATACCCATTATAGCCCTTACCGCTATTTCCTTGGACGATAGTTTGGAAAGTTTTTTCGCTGCTGGAATTAACGGAGTAGTAACCAAACCATTTAAGCCCGAAATGTTTTACCAGAAAATAGGGAAACACATCTTTGAGGCAAAGAAGTCTAAAACAGAGGTTTAGAGAGGGGTTTACATCAATTTTAACCGCTCCCTTAATACTTTTTCCCCCTTCCCTAGAAAGACGTGCTTTATACTTATATAATACACTTCTCCCATTAAACCAGATAACCTCACATAATCTTTCTCCGTGGTAAGAATTCGTTCTTTTTTCCGAAACATATCCATCTCCTTTGGACTAAAGAAATGGTGATCTGGGTAGGATAGATGCTCCAATTCCAATCCCTTTGCCACTAGGTATTCTACCAGTGGGGATGGATTGGCAATACCGGTTACCAAGCTTAGCTTTTGCCCCTTTAATTGCTCCAAGGACAACTCCCTAGGCCCTCCTTTAAGGTTCGTGTCGTATTCCAAATAACTAAACACCACCTCTTGTTGGCTACTGGGGCCCAACTTTCTACGAATGGCCGCTTGGGCAGATTGGGACAAGTCCCTAGGGCATTTGGTCACCACAATTATATCGGCACGTTTTGCCTGAGCCTTGCTATCACGTAAATTCCCGGTAGGCAAATACCAGTCGTCCACATATAACTCCTCATAGGCGGTTAGCAACACATAATGGGTACAAGTTACCTTCCTATGCTGAAAAGCGTCATCCAATAGAATAATATCTGGAGACCGCATTTCCTCCAAAGTAGCTATCCCATTTTGCCTATCGGCATCCACCGCAACATCAATCCCTGGAAACTTCTTCGCTATCTGGTAGGGTTCATCTCCCAACTCCCCTACTTCCGTCTGAGAATTAGCCAGAAGAAAACCTTTGGACTTGCGGCCATAGCCCCTGCTCAGTACCGCAATCTTTTTGTTCTCCCCTATACTGTTTATCAAAAATTCGATCATAGGGGTTTTCCCTGTACCGCCTACGCTTAAATTACCCACGCAGATAGTTTTGGTATGATAGGATTTATTCTTAAAGATATTCTTATCGAAAAGAAAGTTGCGTATATACACTACCATAGCGTAAATCAACGATATGGGGAAAGCTAATCTTCGTAATAGTTGCATTGGAACGAAATTATAATATTTTTACCTTTGGAGGACTATAAAAATATAAAATGATCATAAAAGAAGTTATTGCCCACTTGGAGGAGTTGGCTCCCTTGGGCCAGGCAGAGGATTTTGACAATGTAGGTCTTTTGGTTGGAGAATACCATACCCCAGTCACGGGAATCTTGGTAACACTGGATACCCTGGAGAATGTGGTAGATGAGGCCATCAGCAAACAATGTAATCTTATTGTTAGTTTTCATCCAATTATATTTGGCGGACTAAAAAAAATCACTGGCGCTAACTATGTGGAACGGGTAGTACTAAAAGCCATTCGCCATAACATTGCCATTTACAGCATGCATACGGCCTTGGATAATAGCAAGCAAGGGGTAAACGCCAAGATATGCGAAGTACTGGCAATACAAGAGCCACGCATCTTGATTCCAAAAAAGGCTTTCCTGAAAAAATTAACCACTTATATTCCTCAGGCCAATGCAGAACAACTAAGGCAGGCACTCTACCAAGCAGGTGCTGGCCATATTGGCAACTATAGCAATTGCAGTTTTTCCTTGGATGGTACTGGCAGCTATAAACCTAACGAACACGCCAATCCCCATTTAGGTAAGATTGGAGAGACCCATTATGAGCAGGAGACACAAATTAATATCACCTACACCAAAGAGAAGGAATCCCAGATATTAGCCGCGCTTTTTAAGAACCACCCCTATGAGGAGGTAGCTTATGAGATTCAATCCTTGGACAATACCCATCAACATTTGGGCATGGGTATGTACGGAAATTTGGAAAAACCACTTAAAGAGGAGGCCTTTTTTGATATTATAAAGGAAAAAATGAATGTTTCTTGTATTCGTCACACCCAACTCCTAGGAAAAGAAGTTCAAAAGATTGCCGTGCTAGGGGGCAGCGGTTCTTTTGCAATTTCGGCCGCAAAGGCTGTAAACGCTGATGTTTTCATCACTTCCGATATAAAATACCATCAGTTTTACGAAGCAGAAAACAAGATTGTACTGGCCGATATTGGTCACTTTGAAACAGAGCAGTTTACAAAAAATCTGTTAGTTGATTATCTTAAGAAAAAAATCCCTAATTTTGCAATCTCTTTATCGGAGAGTTTAACAAATCCCATCAAGTATTATTAAATATGGCAAAAAAGAAAGAAGCAACGGTAGAAGAAAAGTTAAGGGCATTATACGATTTGCAATTAATAGATTCTAGGGTTGACGAGATAAGAAATATTAGGGGCGAATTACCTCTAGAGGTAGAAGATTTAGAAGATGAGGTACTTGGTCTTAAAACCAGAATGGAAAAACTTAAGACCGATGTAGAGACCATCAACTACGAAATTACTGCCAAAAAGAACCTTATTGACGAGGCCAAGGTTTTAATGAAAAAGTATGCTGAGCAGCAAAAGAATGTTCGTAATAGCAGGGAGTTTAACTCACTTAGCAAAGAGGTAGAATACCAAGAGCTAGAAATCCAATTGGCTGAGAAGAACATTAAGGAATTTAAGGCTCAGATTGAACAAAAGAAAGAAGTTATTGCCAGCACTAAAGAACGTTTAACCGAAAGGGAAACGCACCTTAAGCATAAAAAAGGCGAACTAAACGACATTTTAGCTGAAACAGAGAAGGAAGAGCAGGCACTTTTAGCCAAATCTGAAGAATACCAGGCTCAAATAGAGGAGCGTTTGGTAAAGGCTTACAAAAGGATTAGAAACAAAGTGAAGAATGGCTTAGCAGTAGTTCCAATTGAAAGAGGCGCTTCCCGCGGATCTTTCTTTACCATTCCACCACAAGTACAGGTAGAGATCGCTTCCCGTAAGAAGATCATAAGCGATGAACACAGTGGAAGGATATTGGTAGACCCAGTTTTGGCTGAGGAGCAGCAGGAGAAAATGCAAAAATTGTTTTCTAAACTGTAGTTTCAAAATATACGACCTAATTTAAAAGGCGATCTCCAAGGAGACCGCCTTTTTTTATGGCCCAAATTAGGACAGCATCAGCTTTTAACTTCTACCGCAAATGAGGAGCATACCCAAAAAAGAAAATCATTACTTATTCTTAAAGCAATTTAACTTAATAGCTATACCCGGCCTATATCACCAGTCTGCTATGAATTTAAAATTTCCGACTTGGAAATGAGGTTTAACATCTTATTCTCTACCTCCTCACTATCCCAAACGTCTTGGATATTGGGCATTTCCATAACCTGTTTCATAATCTCCTCTTGTGCATCCCCAAGGGCTAAGGCCTCTACATAAGGACGATCCGAAAAGGTGACCCTAGAATATACCGGCACCCATTTCTCTGGATGCTTTTTGGAGAAATGCTTTTCTATTTTCTTTTGAAGTATGAAATTGGGATCTGCTGTTTTACTGCTCATCTCCATAAAATTGCGGTAACTGAGCTCTGCAATAGCATCTGCATTGGGTTTTCGTTCTTCTTGATAGGTTTCAAAAATACGCTCCCAATCATCCCCATATCGGGCAATAATTTTACTTAAGGCATGTATATCCTCAAATCCAGCATTCATCCCCTGCCCGTAAAAAGGTACCACCGCATGCGCAGAATCGCCCACCAGGGCCACCTTATCCCAATAGGTCCATGGATAGCACTGCATCGTTACAAGGGCACTCGTAGGATTTTTAAAGAAGGTGGAAGTTAAATCGTCTATCACGTTAGAGACACATGGGAAATAGCTGTTAAAAAACGATCTAACTGCTGCTTCGGTAGTTAAACTTTCAAATGAAACCTCCCCTTCGAAGGGTAAGAACAAGGTACAGGTAAAACTGCCATCCAGGTTTGGCATGGCTATAAACATAAATCTCCCCCTTGGCCAAATATGGAAGGAATGCTTGTCTAACTTGTGGGTTCCATCCTCATTGGCTGGGATGGCCAATTCCTTGTATCCAACATCAATAAAATGCTGGGAATAATTAAACCTACTCCTTCGCTGCATTTTATGGCGGATGCGAGAAAAGGCGCCATCACACCCAAAAACAATATCGTGATTATATTCTTTCCAACTCCCCTTTTCAGTTTCGCCAGTATAGATGGTACCCTCTGCCAATGCTATATCCCAAACCTTTTCCTTGAAGCGGAATACTGCCCCTTCTTTCTCGGCCAGGTTAATCATACGTCTGTTCAACACGCCCCTAGATATGGACCAAATAGCCTCCTTTTCCTTCCCGTACTTTTGGTAGTACACCGGCTCCTCTACCAAATGAATGGCGCGCTTATCCATGGGAATCCCCAGCTCCATGATGTTTTCTTCAATCCCCACCTCGCGCAAGGCCTTCCAGCCTCGATCACTCATAGCCAAATTTATGGAACGACCGGAAAATTCAACCTTTCTAATATCGGGACGTCTATCATAGACTGTTATCTGATGTCCTAATCTCCTGAGATATATTGCCAAGAGCGATCCTACCAAGCCAGAGCCGACGATGGCAATATTTTTAGGGGTTTGTATCATATATACTATTGTATAAGCGGATAGTACTGGTTAATAAATTAAAAATAATAAAAATATAGTCAAATAAAGCCCTAAGGCCCATCCAATGCCTTCTCCACAGCCTTGACCCTTCCAATGACCTTATATAATCCAAAACAAGGAAAAGCCTTCGCTAGGTAAGGCTGTAGGGCTCTAAATGCCCCACCATTCCCGTAGGTTTCACGCCCCAGCATCCAAAATCCCTGTTTGCCCGTATATATAATACATTCCGCTTCGGCGTCTATATATATAAAAGTCCTTCGCATTAGGTTTGCGAAGGACTTTTCCCATTTTATAGCAAGCAATACGATAAACACGGAGTAAAAATGATGTTTTAAAAAAACACACTTACTACCGTTTTTTCCATAGTTGCAATGAAAGCAATACCTGGCACCTGGCCAATGGTTATAAAACCTTGCTAGTGGAAATAGCTAGGCTTATTCTAAAATGCCATCTACAATTCCGTAGGCGATAGACTCTTCGGCATTCATCCAAAAGTCCCTATCAAAATCTTTCATCACCTTATCTGGATCCTGACCACAGTTTTCTGCCAATATTTTAGCACTCAATTCCCTTGTTTTTATGATCTCCTTGGCCTGAATCTCTATATTGGATGCCTGTCCTCTAGCACCTCCACTAGGCTGGTGGATCATCACCTGTGCATGGGGTTGAATAAATCTTCGTCCTTTCTTTCCTACAGACAATAGGATAGACCCCATAGAAGCTGCTAATCCAGAGCAGATAGTAGATACCGGACTTTTCAAGGATTTAATAGTATCGTAAATCGCAAATCCGGAAGTAACATAACCACCCGGGCTATTGATAAACAATTGTATCTCTTTATTGCTCTGCATATCCAAATACATCAATCGGTCTATTACATGCTTGGCAGAATCATCATCTACCATCCCCCATAAAAACACCTTTCTCTCTTCCAGCAATTTTTCGTCGATCGCTTCCTGTACCTTACCTTTTTTTGATCCCATTTTTATAATTCTTGTTAAGTCTCAAAAATAATCATTTTATTATAAAAAACAGTCGCTAACCGATCTGTCCCTCGCATCTTTTCCCAGAACCCATCTATTATGATACTTTTGGCCACCTCTAACATTAGCGACCTAGTCCGCTAAGCGTACCTATACTGTTTCCGTCTTTGGCTCATTGCTTTTATTAATTGTTGTAGAAGCCCGTTGAAGTGCATTTTATAAGAGGAATTAATAAATGTGTGAAGGGTAGAAAAAGTAAAGATCTCAACAGCACCTATTTTAGATCCGGATGTGCTAACTTGAGCTCTAGCATATAGTAGCCTTTAAAAAAGCAACTAAATAAGCTTTCAACATCTATAAATAAACACCTTAAATAAAGTTATAATGAAACCAATTGGCTATTTGTTATTACTATTTTTTCTACTTGTTGGATGTAACCAAAAGGATGATGATCCTATTCAATGTACAGACTCGGGCAATTGCGATGATTGCATTATAATTAATAAAAACTTGTATGATCAGACAACTACGGACAATTATACCATAGAGGACATCACCATAAATCAAGATTGTTTAGAAATTACATTTAGTGCCTCTGGTTGCGATGGGAATACGTGGGAAATAGACGTGATTGATCTAGGTGGAATAGCTGAAACCGCTGTACCTCAAAGAGATCTAAAACTAAAACTGATAAATAATGAAGCATGCTTGGCAGTTTTTACAAGAACTATTTCCTTTAATCTTGCTCCCTTACAATTGATAAATTATTCTGCTGTTAATTTAAAAATTGCTGACTATCCTACGGTAATAAGCTATGAGTACTAAAAAAGCGCGGCACAATGACGTACAACGCAAATGCCGAGTGTAAACAAAAACAAATTAGTTTCCACTACAAATTAGATCACTAAGCCTACAAATCCAGATTCAAAACGGGGCCACTTCTCCTTATAAAACCTTCCACCCACTTTGCCCCTACTACCATTAACGGCCAATATCTGACCAAAACCTAGTATCTTTGAAAAAAACCAATCATGAAAACATATATAGGAGTAGTTCTAAGTTTGTTTTTCCTCCTAGCTTGCAAGGATGGTAAAAAGGCAGAAATCAAAGAAGAAAAGACGCTAACCATTTTAGAAAAGGTAGCCTTTGCACATGGATTTGAACACTTTAAAGGTATAAGGGAAATCCAATTCACCTTCAATGTAGATAGGGATACCAGCCATTTTCAGCGTAGCTGGACCTGGAATACCCAGACCCATGAAGTGGTGGCGGATAGCAATGGAGAAAGAAACACCTATAACCACAAGGAGGTAGATAGCAGCACGGCAAAAATTGACGCAGCCTTCATCAATGACAAATACTGGCTATTGGCCCCCTTTAATTTATTATGGGACAAAGACAATTTCACCTTTGATCACCAAACGGATATCCCCGCTCCTATCAGTAAAACGCCCATGCAACGCTTAACCATTGTATATGGAAATGAGGGTGGCTATACCCCGGGGGATGCGTACGACTTTTATCTAGACCCTAATCATATGATTAAGGAATGGGTGTTTAGACGTGGAAATCAGGAAGCGCCTTCTACCATTACCACTTGGGAAAACTATGTAGACCTCAACGGTTTAAAAATAGCCACCATGCATACCAATGAGGATGGCTCCTTTAAACTCTACTTTACCGATCTAAAAGCCATCCCTAGGGAGATGAACTAAGCGAAGCTAGCTATCGTCTTCTTCGATAAAGGGCATAGGTAGCTGCCAACACCAGGGCAGAACAGATTAATAATATGGTAAAAGTAACGTTCAGCGAATATTCTTCGGCCACAAACCCTAATACCACGGGTCCTAGCAAAAATCCGGAATAGCCGGTACCCGCTATAAAGGAGACCCCTTTGGCCGAATCTATCCCTTTTACCGTACCCCCGATCCTAAAGAGTTCTGGGATAATAACTGAAAATCCAAGGCCTACTAGGGCAAAGCCTATAATTGACATATACACCTCGGTAGTAAGCACCAGCAGATAGCCAATAGTGGAAACAGCGGCTCCTCCCGCAACTATTTTTATAGAGCCAATCTTTGCACTAATACCATCGCCCAAAAACCTTCCTAAGGTCATCATTACCGAAAATGCCAAAAATCCAGAACCGATAAGCGCTTCGGGGGCCATGGTTATTTCTTGTAAATAGAGACCACTCCAATCTACTATAGCGCCTTCGCCTCCCATCACCATAAAAGATACCAAACCCAGGATCAGCAGAGGTCTAAAAAGTTTTATACTAAAAGCTTCCCTTTCTATAGGGGCAGCAACTATATGTTTATAGTGCTTATGAAAAATTATATTGACCAGCAGAACCAATAGCACTGCATAAAACATGTGCAGGGCGGGATTGTTGATGTAAAATATAAGAAAGCTACCTAAGCCTGCTAGGACACCCCCCATACTAAAAAAACCATGGGAAGCCGACATAAAGTTTTGACGGTCTTCTTTTTCAATCTCGGTAACCAAGGTATTCATAGCAATATCCGTAAGCCCATTACTAGCCCCAAATAAAAACAGTGCCCCCATTAAAAAATAATAATTGGGTGCTAACAAAGGAAGCAAGGCTGAGACACAGCTCAATAATACCCCATACCATGTAGCCTTCCCAACTCCCCACCAATCTATGATTTTAGAAGCCAAGGGAAAGACCACGAATACCCCCAAGGCAAGGAAAAATATTGCTACTCCAAGATCTGCTTTGTCAATTTGCAGCTTTTCCTTAACTGTAGGAATATAGATGGCCCAGGTTCCAAATAGAATATTAATACTGGCAAACACCCAGGAGGGCCCAAAATATCTTGGATTGGAAAGAATTAAACGCAACGATTTCATTAAACTATTTTATTTGAATTATTTAGCCATGAAAGACTAAAATTGCAGATCTGGAAAGGCAAGACCTCCTACAAAGGAGTCATTTTTAAAACACTCTTCACCATCTTTATAGAAATTGCCCAAGCTTAATACTTATTTTCAATCCCTTTTTTTAACAATTGACCAAAGCGATACATATCTGCAAAAGAACAATAAAAGGGTGCCGGAGCCAAGCGGATTACATTGGGTTCTCTCCAATCTACCACCACTCCCATATCCATTAAATAATGGAATAATTCCTTACCCTGCCCGTGTAATAAGACAGAAAGCTGACACCCCCTATCCTCTGGGGTGATCACTTGAAAATTGGCGTTGGTTTCCTTTGCTATTTCCTGAAGAATATATTCTAGATATTTTACCAGCACTTCCCTCTTTTGAATCAATGCCTCCATCCCCACTTCCTCAAACATTTCCAAAGAGGCCAAATAAGGTGCCAAGGCAAGTACAGGCGGATTACTAATTTGCCAGGCGTCTGCATTTTCCATAGGTTGAAACTCTGGCTCCATTAAAAATCGGGTTTCTTTTTTTGTTCCCCACCAACCTTCCATCCGGGGCAAATCGTTCCTATTTAAATACTGCTCGTTAATGTACACCCCAGATGCATTTCCAGGTCCAGCATTCATATATTTATAACTACACCAAGCGGCAAAATCTACCCCCCAATCGTGGAGTTTTAAGTTTACGTTCCCGGCACCATGAGCTAAGTCCCACCCTACCATAGCGCCCTGTTCTTTGGCCACCTTGGTAATCTCTTGCATATTAAAAACCTGTCCGTTGTAGTAATTAACACCCCCCATTAGAACAAGGGCTAGTTCTTGTCCCACCTCCTTAATCTTATCCAATACATCTTCCGTACGCCAAAAGTGTTCTCCTTCTCTCTTTTTTATAGTTACAATGCTATCTTCCGGATTTAGGCCATGGAATTTAACCTGACTGTTTAGCATATACTGATCGGAAGGAAATGCCTTCTCTTCACAAATAATCTTGAAACGTGTGGCACTGGGCCTATAAAAAGACACCATTAGTAAATGGAGGTTTACCGTAAGGGTATTCATAACGGTAATTTCCTGGGGTTTAGCTCCCACCACCTTAGCCAAAGGAGCGGCCAGGCGTTCATGATAATCCCACCAAGCTTTATCTGCCTTAAAATGGCCTTCCACGGCCATTTCCCTCCAGTCGGTCATTATTTCATTCACATATTCCTGGGTTCTTTTAGGCTGTAATCCCAAGGAGTTTCCGGTAAAATAGATTACATCTTCTCCCTTAACCTTTGGAAAGTGAAATTGGTCCCGATATTTCCCTAAGGGGTCGGCAGCATCCAATTCTTGGGCAAAACTCAATGAATTTTGAAATATCATATATCCTAAATTTTAATTCAAAAATACGATTTAGCACGGCAATTCTTTAAAAGTTGCAAGAACTAAATTTATTTTATTGACCTAGTCTAAATGTACCCTCATTTCGATTAGATGTTTCTGAAAGCCCGATTTTTCATAGGCCTTTATAGCGGGTTCATTGTTGTTATACACCGTAAGTCTAACCTCATTAATACCTTTGGACCTGGACCAATCCATCAAGGAGTCTACAATTACTTTATTAACACCTTTTCCCCGGTACGCTTCCGCGGTGTACATAAAACCTAGATAGGTATACTTCTCATGGTTTAAGTACGTTTTAGCATCTTTAACAAGGCCGTACCCGGATGCTATTATCTTTCCATCGGCTTCTGCTACCACCACTAGGGCATCCTCAGACAATATTAGTTCCCTAAGGTCGTAATAACTAATTGGATCCTTGTCCAAGGTCTCATCAAAGGGTCGCTCTGCCTTAATTATTTCCTGTTCAAATTTTTTCAAGGTTTTTAAATCGGCCACAGTAGCCTTTCTTATCGAAAATTGTTCCATGATCCTTATCTTTGAACCGCTAAATATACAAAGTTCATCCCATGCATTTCTTATCGGCCCAATTACAGCAATATATTACCGACCATTCCCAACCAGAACCTGAAATCCTTCAGAGGCTCACTAGGGAAACCCATTTAAAAGTGATTCAGCCCAGGATGATCACCGGGCACTTTCAGGGCCGTGTTCTCAGCATGATCTCCAAAATTAAATCGCCCAAAAACATCTTGGAGATTGGCACCTATACGGGCTATTCGGCTATTTGCTTGGCCGAGGGTCTCCCCGTGGATGGCCGTTTACACACCATAGATGTTAATGAAGAACTAAACGCCATGCAACGCAGGTATTTTGAGGAGAGTGGATTTGGGGATCAGATTATTCAACATACTGGCGATGCCCTGGAAATAATACCGACTTTAGATACCACCTTTGATCTTGTATTTATTGATGCGGAGAAATCTAGTTATGATCATTATTTTGAAGCCGCACTTAAAAAATGTAAATCGGGAAGCCTTATTCTATCGGACAATGTGTTATGGTCTGGAAAAGTGATTGCCCCTCTGCAAGCCAAAGATAAGGCTACTAAAACCTTGTTAGACTACAATAAGAAGTTAAAGGAAGATCCTCGAGTAGAGACCGTCCTCCTTCCCATCCGTGACGGACTAACCTTAAGTAGGGTGCTTTGAAATTAGTAGTGAGCAGTTTTACAGTTAACAATAAACAATTAACAGTAAACAATGATGTACGTTGTACGTCCCTGATATAGGTTGACCATTTACTGATTATTATTTGTTGGCCCAGTCATTTCGACATGAGCCCTATTTTTGGGCGATTGAGAAATCACACACGACAGGCTAGATTCCTAAAGAGTTAGAAGGTTAGAAGCTGATTTATAGAATGAAGCAGGTAGTCTAGCCTAGGTTTTAAATTGTTAATGTCTACACAGGGACAACAAACCATTTTTGGTAGAGCCTATAAAAGAGTATGGCAAAAAAGATTCCTACGGCTGTACCCACCAATAAATCTAAGGGGTAATGCACTCCTACATACACCCTGCTTACCACAAACGTTAGCGGCCATATAAAGAATAGCCAACTCCACTTAAAGCGATGTCTTAGAAAAAGGTATACAATGGTGGTTACGCTAAACGAGCTAGAGGCATGTCCGGAAAAGAAACTATAACTGGTAGGACTTTTTAATATTCTAATGAGGGTGTTTATTTCCTCCGTATTATTGGGTCTTAATCGAGCCACAATTTCTTTGGTAATCCCAGTAATCATAGCTACCACGAGCAGGGTAACCAACACGGTTCCCAATACCCAAAGGGCTTCTTTTTTAGGATATTCCTTAAATATGAGGTAAATAAATAGGAGGAATAGCGGGATCCAAGTAGAGAAATTGGTCACTACGGACCAAAAGAGGTCGTACTGCTCCAATCCAAGGCTATTAAGATAAATAAAAAGATCACGATCCCATTGTAACAGCTTCTCCAGCATATTACTTTCTTTTAATTACGCCCGTTACTTCATCAACGTTTTCCTTAACCTTGTTGATTTCCCCTTTTATATCATCTGCGAAACTAGTATCTATACCTTGCTTTTCAGCACTTTTTTGGATTTCCTGTTTAATGTCTTCCGTGGCATCCTTCAGTTGCCTCATCCCCTTCCCCAAGCCTTTGGCTATTCCTGGAATTTTATCCGCACCAAAAACCATTACCACGATAAACATGATAAAGAAAATTTCGGCGCCGCTAATAAATAGAATTATAGTACTAAACATAGGACAAATATAATGAGAAGTTTTTCAGCTACATAAAAAATATGGTTAACTTTTTAAAACCGATAAAGATAAGTAAAAATCCCCATACCATTTACTGTTTTTTCACCTCACCATCCCCAGCAATTCCAATGCATACACCCATAAAAAGCACCTCTGCTGCCATACGCTTCCCTGCTAATACATTGGCTCAACAGATGCCCTTAAACCCAATTCTTAATTCGCACTAGGGGACATGGAAACAGTAAAAACCTTCTACCCTAGTAAAACACAGCTTTCGAAATAGCCTGATGAAAAGGTCTTATTAAAATTATTGCAATCCATTATTCCGTCTATACACCACACTCCTATCCCTAAGGTATTCCCATATTTTCAGTTTATCCCGGGTGGCTATTACCTCGGCGAAGGTCCCATCCATCTCACAGAAATATAGGAAGTCGTCCAATTTTAGTTCGGGAATCTTTAGCTCTCTAACAAGAACCGAATCGGGATAAAACTGCTTAACCCGTTGGGTTTTGGAGTATTTGTTTTCAAGTTCCACTCTTCTTTTGAGCATTTTAGTTCGACCAGAAAGGGCATTAATTAGGGGGTCTAACCCCATAAAAGGATTTGAAGTAGCCGTAAATAAATGGCGTTCTGCTTGGGTAATGACCCTTACATCGGCATTGGGTAAGCCAAGGCTACTGGCCGTTTTTGGGGTAGGTACATTTAATCGCCTCATATCCCGAGCCAATTCCCCAGTTAGGTTATAGGGAGTAACCACCACCTCGTCTAAAGCGATATTGGCATCTTCCAAGGTTACCGTAATAAATTTACTATCTAGTACCCCCGTTGTTACCACCACCGTTTTTTTACGGAACTGAACTGCAGAGAAGACCAAGGTGTCATTTAAGTGCACCCCAATGGAAAAATAACCGTTTATATCTGTGATTGCCGCCCTTTTTGAAGTGGTATTCAATACATGGGTAGCCGCCACATCACCATCGGAACTAACCACCCTTCCCTTCAGTTCTTTTTCACCAAAAGCCTGTCCAAAAGCCGATATTGTAAACAACAGAAAACTCCCAACGTACAGATTTGTAAAAATCCTAAAGCGATTCAGTCCTCTTTCCTTGGGTATAGTATTCATAAACTCACAGCTCCCGAAACCCTAATGCTACCGGGCTTTCCAAGTAAATTATTCTTTGTTCTCGAGATTCTCTAAATAGTTTTTGCTCTGTGTCACCAAGAAATCCAACAGCTGAAACTCGTTCCGCTTCCGCAACAATTCCCTACTGGGAAGCTGCGCATCGCAATACAGTAGGAAGTCGTCTATATTGGCCTGCGGTAATTTTAGGTCTACTACAAAAAAGTAATCGTCGTAAACCTGTCTTAAGACCTCACTCACTTTAAGGGGTTCGCGTTCTGGTCCATCATCGCCCTTAGTAGCCAGAAGCAGGGCCTTAAAAATATTCACAAAATTAAGTCCGTCCTTCATACCCCGATCAGTTTGGGACAAGGAAATATTTTCCACGGCTGTCAATCGGTCCGTTTCGTACTCATATTCATTTACCAGCAATTCCTTATTTTTAAGTTGAATGAATTTTTCCTGGTCTTCGGGCGTCACCACCACCTCGTCTAGTTCCGTAACTTTTTCATTTACTTCGATTACCAAACGGTTATTGGCAAGGATCTCTGGCGTAATCTCTACCACCTTTAACTGGTAGTTGACCGCCGTAAACACTAATTGGTCCCCTGCCTTTACCCTAATGCCATACTCTCCCCTATCATTGGTAATAGTAGCCATTTCGGTGTTTACATTTATTACATTTTGATTTGGTACAAATACATTTCTATAAAGCACTTGCCCCCTTAAAATCTGTCGGTCATCATCTTGGGAATAGCCTAGGAAGATGAATAAAAATGCAAGTAAGCACAGCAATTTAGTCTGCATATTTTTGTTTTAAATTAGAAATTCACTGAATCCATAGGGAGATTCCATCATTGCAATGGGTAAATCCCCTTATCTTGTAATTAAGATATAAAGAAATACTAAGTTAACCGCATAGAATCACAATTCTTAATTAAACTTTTGTTAAGATAAATAACCTCTATAGCAACTTCATAAAAAAAGCACCCATTTTTTCTTACGTTAGGTCCTAGCACCATCGATAAATAAAATGGGGCTATTCCCAACAACTCCAATCAACGCCCTACAGCCTAACCCCCTGTTAATAACCTCCTTGCCCTATTTCTACAACAGCAAGCACAGCGTCTTCAGGAAAGGCAGGCCCTAGTTTGGGAGTAAGTTCTAAAGATTCATTGTATTTTTAGGGCGAAATTAATGAGTTCATGAAAAAAATATTACTTGCTAGCACTTCTACCCTTTTCGGACAATCTTATTTGGAATACCTACTTCCGGAATTAGCAGGGTTTTTCTCCCACACGGGAACCATTACTTTTATTCCCTATGCCAGGCCAGGGGGAATCTCCCATGAAAACTATACCGAACTGGTGACCACGGCATTCGCCAAAATAGACAAGAAGGTGGTGGGCCTCCATAGTTTTGGAGATCCACGGGAAGGAATTGCCCAAGCCGAAGCGCTGTTCACTGGAGGAGGAAACACCTTTCTTCTAGTACAGCAATTACACAACTTGGATTTAATGCAGCCTTTAAAGGAAAAAATCAATGAAGGCACCCCATATTTAGGCACCAGTGCCGGAAGTAATATTGCAGGTCCCAGCATGAAGACCACCAATGACATGCCCATTGTACATCCTCCTAGCTTTGAGACCCTGGGAGTGGTAGGCTTTAACCTAAACCCCCACTATTTAGATCCAGACCCTAACAGCACACATAAGGGGGAAACCAGGGAAACTAGGATTCGGGAGTTCCATCAACAAGACAAAACCCCGGTAATTGGATTGCGGGAAGGAGATTACATTTTGATTCATGGCCAGGAGGCAACCCTAAAGGGAGTAGGTACGGCCCGCATCTTTGAAGCAGGAAAATCCCCCTACGAAAGTCGGCAAATTCCCGTTTAAAATCATAAGCTCCCTGTTCAACCAGTACTAAGGTATTTTACCCGATAATTCTAGTTTTATACGGAGATAGTTTTATTTTTGTAAGTCCCTGAATCCTAGAACTCACCATTAACATTTTAACCTAAAGCTACCGGTATTTTTTTGCTTGTTCACAAGCGGTACCGTGTCTTTATGTAGCCCTCCATTTCCCCACTATCATGGAGCGCGGACTTTTATTCAACTGAATATGCCATGGGATTATAATGTGTTGTATGGCCATTGGCCAATGCAACCTTGGAAATAACGAGGAACACAATCTTGGGAACATGGAAAAAAAAATGCTACTAGTCTGCCTGTTATTGGGTATAGCGGTTCAGGCGCAAATAAAAATAGGAGATAATCCCCAAGCTATTAATCCCAGCTCCGTCTTGGAATTGGAAAGCACCACCAAGGTACTTGTTATCACCCGTGTTACCACGGCACAAATGGATGCTATTACCCCCTCTGAAGGAGCCTTGGTTTACAATACCGAGGTGGGATGTCTCTATTACTATAAAGACATCGCCTGGGTAAATCTATGTAATGCAGGGAATGGATCCCTTTCCCTTACTTCCATGAACGAAACTATTGTACTCACCTCCTCGGGCAATACCAACCAGATTTCGGTGGGGGAAATTAGGGGGGAACAAATTGTAGACGCCACCATTTTTGGGCAAGATTTGGCCAATGGCTCCATTACGCAGCCCAAATTGGGTTTAAATTCCGTAGGGACAGCACAATTACGGGAGAATTCCGTCACGAATATTGAATTAGGGGAAAACTCCGTGGGGGGTGTAAATATTATAAACGGCATTGTAGAACCAAGGCACATGACTCCTGGAGGTTTCAATCAATTACTGACCACTGATGGCACAGGACAGGTACTCTGGGTAAGCAAGGAAGAACTAGGGGCCACCTTGGCAGATCAGACCACTATAGAAGGCCAAGGAATAGCAGCAAGTCCTCTAAAAATTTCTGCATCGGTACTAAAACGGATTTCTGACAATACCAGTGGCCTGAACACCAAAGAAAACCTCGTTAATAAATCCCCGAATGTCAATTTAGGAAATTCGGACCTTTTATACCCTACGCAACGGGCAGTTAGAGTTTATGTGGATAACAAGATTGGAGATCTTGGCGGGACGGTAAACGACAATCAGCAATTAGCCTTGAATCCAGCAAACGTTTTGTCTTTAGAGCGTGGGGGTAGTGTAAATTTAAGTCGTTACAATCAGACCCTCAGCAGATCGGGGAATGAAATTTCCATCTCGGGCGGAAATACAATAGATTTAAGCGGACTTGGTAGTGGCGGAGGTAGTGGCGGAGATGGATACCTTGAAAGTGTAGAAATTAACAACTCTAACTTAGTGTTTACTGGTGCTTCTGGGGCCTTCTCTGGAATCGTAGATTTATCGGAATTGCTTGGGGATGGCGTTGTTTCTTCGGTAGAACTACAGGGGAATAATCTAGTCTTTACTGGCGCTAATGGGGGATTCAACAATGCTGTAGATTTATCATCCTTATCGGGTGGCGGTGCTGGGGTTGAAGTGGAAGGGCCCCTATCTGGAACAGGACTCTCTGGGGACCCACTAAAGATTGTTCCTTCTACGACCCTCGGGCAGTTTTTAAGAACAGACCCAAGTACCGGGGCAGTAATTTGGGACGATATCCCCGATAGCACAGGAGGTGGCGATACGGTAACGCCCGATGGTATTACCATAACAGGAACAGGCAGTCCAACAAATCCACTGAAAATAAAAGCTGCGACTCCTGGTCAGTACCTAACAACCGATGCGATTAGCGGACAAGTAGTCTGGGACGATCTTCCCGAAGTTTCTGGTGGTGATGGCACTGTAGATGTGGATGGGATTACGATTCAGGGAACTGGAGTAGATCCTAATAGACTTAATGTGCCCACTGGCGGGATCACCACTACCCAAATATTAAATGGCACTATTTTAAGTGAAGATATAGCACCAGGGGGTGGCAACCAAGTTTTAAGAACTGATGCCACTGGAACAACGGTAGCGTGGGTGGATCTCCCTTCGGGAGGAGCCGACGGATCGGAAACTAAAATTAATGCCGGATCTAATGTAACGATAAATGGTGCAGGAACCATTGCTTCTCCGTATATAATCAGTAGTGTTGGTGGAGGCGGTGGAAGCACAGTTGCAGTAGATAATACAACCATAGAAGGTGACGGGGATACCCAGCCTTTACAAGTTAAGCTAGGAGGCATTACTACTTTACATATTGAAGATGATGCGGTGACGGCAAGCAAGATCAGTCCTG
>NZ_VVIN01000043.1:0-31515 GCF_008711145.1 Arenibacter lacus | reverse complement strand
ATGAAATGGCAAGAACGGTAGAAGATGTACTTGCACGCAGGGTTAGAGCCTTGTTTTTAGACGCACAGGCCTCCATTGACATGGCTCCAAAAGTAGCGGAAATCATGGCGCTGGAACTGAATAGAGATCAAGCTTGGCAACAAAAACAACTGGCCGACTACAACGCAATCGCCATTCACTATGTTTTACAGGAAAGCGTAGCGAGTGACAAACAACAGAAAATCAACTTAAAAACCAAGATTTCCAACTGACATGGAGAAATTTATTCTTGCTCTTGACCAGGGCACAACCAGCTCTCGGGCTATTATTTTTGACAAGAAGGGCAACATAGTTTCCACCGCCCAAAAAGAATTTACCCAGTACTTTCCCAAACCGGGATGGGTAGAGCACGACCCCATTGAAATTTGGTCTGCCCAAGCTGGAATGGCCGCAGAGGTAGTTACCAAAAAAGGACTCAGCGGCGCCAATATAGCAGCCATTGGGATCACCAATCAGCGGGAAACCACTGTGGTCTGGGACAAAAACACCGGGGAACCCGTGTACAACGCCATTGTATGGCAGGATAAACGAACGGCCGACTACTGTGACGAACTTAAGGAGAAGGGAAAATCGGACTTAATTAGGGAAAAAACGGGATTGGTCATAGACTCCTACTTCTCGGCCACCAAGGTGAAGTGGATCTTAGATAATGTGGACGGGGCAAGAGAACGCGCCAATGCCGGGGAGTTGTTATTTGGCACCATAGACTCCTGGTTGATCTGGAAAATGACCCAAGGATATCTCCACATTACCGATGTAACCAATGCCAGCAGGACCCTACTATTCAATATCAACACCCTGGAATGGGACAAAGAACTTTTGGAGCTGTTCAACATCCCTGAAAGCATGTTGCCCCAAGTGAAGCAATCCAGTGAGGTTTACGGCTATACACACCCCAATTTCTTTGCACAAAAAATTCCTATCGCCGGTATAGCGGGAGATCAACAAGCTGCCCTATTTGGACAGATGTGCACCAAACCTGGCATGGTGAAAAACACCTATGGCACTGGATGCTTTATGCTCATGAACATCGGGGACAAACCCATTATTTCTACTAATAATCTACTTACCACAGTAGCATGGAAGATCAACGGAAAAACTCAGTATGCCTTAGAGGGAAGTATTTTTATTGCAGGGGCAGTGGTGCAATGGCTAAGGGACGGCCTCAATATAATCAATCAGTCGTCGGACGTGGAAAAATTAGCCAATATGGCACTGAATTCGGACGGGGTTTACTTTGTCCCTGCATTTGCAGGTTTAGGGGCACCCTATTGGAACCAGCGGGCTCAGGGCACCCTCTTTGGGCTCACTCGTGGCACCACCGACGCCCATATTGCTAGGGCTTCCCTAGAGTCCATAGCCTACCAGACCATGGATGTTTTAAAGGCCATGGAGGCCGATTCTGGAGTGAGCATAAAAGAGCTACGAGTGGATGGAGGCGCTACGGTAAACAAACTGATGATGCAGTTCCAATCTGATGTACTCAATACCAACACAGTGCGCCCCAAAGTGATAGAAACCACGGTAATGGGAGCCGCATACCTAGCCGGATTGGCGGTAGGTTACTGGAAAGACTTGGAAGAAATTCAAAAAATATGGCAAACCGATGTGAATTTTACCCCAACCGAAAATCGGGCCACAATTGAAGAAGGGATCAAAGGTTGGCACCGGGCCATTGACGCGCTTCAACATTGGGCCAAACAAAACTAATAACCACTAAACCAATTAATTATGACGCCATTTATTGCAGAAATTATCGGCACCATGCTATTAATCCTCCTAGGAGGCGGCGTGGTGGCCAATGTAGTCTTAAACCTAACCAAAGGCCAAAACAGCGGATGGATTGTAATCACCACCGGCTGGGCATTGGCCGTCTATGTAGGCGTTGTGGTAGCAGCCCCTTATAGTGGCGCCCACCTCAATCCGGCAGTAAGCATAAGCCTAGCCGTAGCAGGCTTATTCCCTTGGATGGAGGTTCCTTCTTACGTCTTGGCGCAATTTATTGGCGCCATGTTAGGAGCCTTTTTGGTTTGGGCTATGTACAAAAAACACTTCGATGCAACCAAGGATAACGGGTTAAAAAAAGCGGTATTCTGTACCGATCCCGCAATCCGGAATACCGGGGCCAATTTTATAAGTGAGCTCATAGGCACCTTTGTTTTGATATTTGCCGTGCTGTATTTTACGGATGCCACCATCGTGGACCAAGAAACGGTGATTGGACTTGGATCCCTGGGCGCCCTGCCGGTTGCCTTTGTAGTCTGGGCCATTGGTTTGTCTTTGGGCGGAACCACTGGGTATGCCATCAATCCAGCTAGGGACCTAGGCCCACGGATTATCCATGCCATCTTGCCCATACGGGGAAAGGGAAACAGTGACTGGAGCTATGCATGGATTCCTGTAGTTGGTCCCATAATGGGTGGAACCCTAGCCGCCTTACTAATGTTGGCACTCTCATAATCCCGAACCAAGACCACTTGAAAAGAATCGAAACCAGCTTAGGCACAAGCTTGTAAATAACGAGGATTATTTTGTTTCATTAATCTTTCATTAATTTCACTTTGTTTTTAATTACAGTTTAATTCTGTATCATTGAGCGAGGTAAGTAACAATTCGAAACCATACCCTATATGCAACATCTTTAATTTAATTTCTCAAAAACCTAGTAATCAATTACTTACAAAAATTCAAAATTAACAATGTAAGAACTTAATGTTCCCTTAATACTAAGCACTAAACAAGCATCTATATTTGACCAATTATTATTAATAATTAAATTCTCATGAGAAAAATTGACCAACTTTTTACGCTACTGATGTTATTTGCGATAACGTCGTTTTCGTACGGACAAACAGTAACGGGTACTGTTTATGCCGATGGAACTCCCTTGCCGGGTGCTACAGTTCTAGAAAAAGGCACCAACAACGGGGTAGTTACCGATTTTGACGGGGTCTTTAGCCTACAAGCTAGCAACAAGGAAATAACTTTGGTTGTTTCTTTTATAGGATACGTTACCCAAGAACTAACAGCACGTGCTGGCGACCACTTGGAAATTGCAATGCAAGAGGATGCAGCTGCCCTAGACGAGGTTGTGGTTACCGCCCTTAATATTACCAGGGAAGAGAAGTCCCTAGGGTATTCCATTGCCAAAGTAGACGGTGAAGAAATAAACAAAACAGTTACCGGCAACTGGTTAAACGGCATGTCTGGAAAGGTAGCCGGATTAACCTTTGATCAGGCAGGGACTGGACCAAGTGGATCTATGAGGGTTACCTTAAGGGGAGACCAATCTTTAAACTACGGGAGCAACGAGGCGCTTTTTGTAATAGACGGGGTCCCTGTAACTTCTGGAGCTACTGCCACCAAAAGTGTAAGTAACTATGCACAAGGGGATGCCCCGATAGATTATGGAAATGGTATGAGTGACATCAACCCCGATGATATTGCTTCGGTTTCGGTCCTAAAAGGTCCGGCAGCAGCTGCACTCTACGGATCACGTGCCGCAAACGGTGCCATTGTAATCACCACTAAATCTGGAAGAAAAAGCAAAGGCCTTGGGGTAAGTGTTAGTTCTTCCGTGACCTTTGAACAAGCGGGATACTTTCCTGATTTTCAAACAGAATATGGAAATGGCTCCGATATGGGAGCAGGTGAATATTCCCTTTGGGAATTGAGCGAAGATATGGCCCCGGATGGGGTAGCCGTCCCAAGACGTTACTCCAGATATACTTTTGGAGAAAAGTTTGACCCAGGAAAATTGCGCTATCTATACGCCTCCAAAAACTGGGATACGGGAGAGTTCACAAAATTACCTTGGCAGTACCAGGACGATTGGTATACGGGCCTATTCCGAACTGGCTTAACCACTAGCAATACCGTTAGTCTAAGCGGAAGCAATGGTAAAGGAACCTCTACCCGTTTTTCGGTGACCGACTATAAGAACGATTGGATCTTACCCAATACGGGCTTTGATAAAAAGACCGTTTCCTTAGCCTTTAATACGCCCATCAGCGATAAAATAAAATTCAATACCAAGATCAACTATTACCTTAAAAATAGTGACAACATGCCCGGCGGTGGGTATAGCGCCAGCAACCCCATGTACGCATTGGTCTGGGGATTTAACGTGAATAGTATTGATGCTTGGAAGGAAGAGTATTTTGAAGGACGGTACAATTATGCCAATTGGTTTGCTCGTGGCGAAAACGGCCAAGGATTAGTGTATCCTTCCACCAATGGCTTTAACCCATACAGAACCTTATACGAGGCAACCAATGCTTACGATAAAAACAGAGTTTTCGGAAATGTTGGACTCACCTTTGATCTAATGGAAGGATTAACGCTAGACGTTGGTTCTGGACTGGACTGGTCCGATGAGTTCCGTACCCAGAGAAGACCCTTTTACACCACTGGCTATCATGACGGATTTTACCGTGAACAAACCGTACGTGTTATAGAAAACAATAATGATTTTATGTTGCGCTATACCAACGATGACCTAGCAGATGGCCGTTTTGGTCTTTCTACTTTCGTAGGGGGCAACAATAGAATCAACGAATACTACAACCACCGACTTACCTTGGACAAACTTGGTGAAGAGGGTATTTATCATACAAACAACCTACCTACTGGGGTAATTCCAGAGCCCTATAATTATCGCAGTAGAAAGGTAGTAAATAGTTTATTTGGAATGGCTTCCTTTAGCTGGGACGGAACCTATTTTGTGGATGTCACTGGACGTAACGACTGGTCTAGTACCCTTTCTAGAGGCAACTGGTCCTTCTTTTACCCCTCGGTGGCCACTAGTATCTTGATGGATAGAGTCCTAGATTTTAAGCAGAACGCACCCTGGGTAGATTTTGCCAAATTACGGTTTTCATGGGCAAACGTAGGAAACGATACCTCACCCTATTCCCTGGACCAATACTACGGAAACTCCTCCTACCCCGGTGGTTATACCTTACCAGGCACCATCCCAGATCCGTTAATTAAACCGGAGAATGTGGAAAGCTGGGAAGCAGGACTAGAAGCGAAACTCTTTAAAAATAGGGTCTCTTTTGATGTAACCTGGTACCACTCCTCTACCACCAACCAAATTGTGTCCGTAGATGTAGATCAAATTACAGGAGCAACCGGCATGAAAATTAATGCAGGGGAAATTACGAATCAGGGACTGGAAGTGTCAGCAAATTTTGCACCAGTGAGAACCCAAGATTTCGATTGGTCCTTTGACCTTACTTGGTCTAAGAACAATAATAAATTAGTGAGCCTACAAGACGGATGGGATCCCAATGAACCATTACAAACCAATATGGGAACCACTATTGGAGGCCGTACCTACATCTATTCCTATGTAGGCGAAGAAATGCACGTCATCTATGGAAGAGGCTTTCAGCGTGCACCGGAAGGATCCTTTTATACGGATGAGAATGGAGAGCAGGTAGATGCTTCGGGAATGCATATTGTAAATGCCGACGGATATCCCATACTGGATGAATCCCCGGATCGTAGAATTGGAAAAGTAAACCCCGATTGGAGGGGAGGTATGGTACAGCGATTTAGGTATAAAAACCTATCTCTATCGGCCGCCTTTACCGGACAAATGGGTGGAAATACCTTTTCCGTGACCAACTTTGCACTTTCATATCAAGGAAAGCTGAAAAACTCCTTGGAAGGAAGGTATGACGGTTTGGTTCACCCTGGAGTAAATGTGGTAACCAATACCGATGGATCCGTGAGTTACACCAAAAACAATACGGTTACCAAAAGCATTCAGAGTTATTACAACTCCTATATCTGGAACCGAAATAATACGGAGATGAATACTTTTGACACCTCCTTTTTAAAGTTGAAGGAAGTGCGATTGGATTACCAATTACCACAGCGTTTCTTGGATAGGACAGATGTATTTCAGCAGATAAGCCTAGGGGTTTACGCCACGAACCTGTTTACCATCACGGATTTCCCCCAATACGATCCGGAAACAGGAATGGTCAATGGATCCCAAATCCATAAAGGGATAGAATCCATGTCTTTCCCCATGACAAGATCTTATGGTTTTAACGTAAAATTCTCATTCTAAATAATCAGGATATGAACAATTTGAAAAAAATAATGTTAATTGGATTTATAACGGGAATTACCTTTTCCTGTACCTCTGATTTTGAAGAGATAAATACCAACCCTAATAGGACCACTGTTGGGGAAATACAAGCAAGCGGTATGTTTGAGCCCTTGCTCTATAATGGTGCCAATGCCTGGATGTACTACTCCTGGTATTGGAACAATGAGCTTATACAGTTTACCGCCTTTACCGGTGGTACTACCAGACAAGAGCACCGTTACTTTATTAGTGACGGGAACTGGCAAAGTGTGTGGAATCTATATACCCGTTACGCCAACAACGCACTGCACATGTACGATTTGAGTCAAGAGCAGAACCAAGCTTCCTTGGAAGCTATTGCCCTTACCTTAAAAGTATTGTATATGAGTAACCTAACAGACATGTTTGGGGATATTCCCTACTCCGAAGCCTTTTCGGCAAGAAAACCAAATGGAACCACCAAGCCCAAGTTCGACTCCCAAAAGGAAGTATACGAGCAGATGTTCAATGATTTATTAACCGCCAATGCTATTTATGCTACCAAACCCGTATTTGCCAAACCTTCCCTAGATGGTATGTACAATGGGAATATGGAGCAGTGGCAAAAATTCAACAACTCCCTATACCTAAGATTACTCAATAGGGTGAGCGGAAGAAGTGAAATGAAGGCCGGTGCAAAAATGAATGAAATTCTCAACAATCCGGACAAATTCCCCATTTTCACCTCCAATGCAGATAATGCAACGGTAATCTTCTCTGGAAATGATCCCTATAGAAGTCAGTTTGCCAATAGCAACGAAGGGGACTTTACCAGTTCGGGTAGAAAACTAACCGAGCAACTAATAAAGATGACCGTAGTAACCGATGGAAACGGCAATCAAACCTACGAAGATCCACGTCTTCCCATTTATGGAAAGAAGAATCCCAACGTAAACGTTAATCCAGACAATATCTGGAAGGGTACCATAGCTGGGGTATCGGAACAGGATCAGAGCACTGCAGACCGCGGTTCGTCTTGGCTCAATGCAGCCGTATTTGTAAGACCCGATGCTCCCGGAACCTATATGGACTATGCCGAGGTGCAGTTTATATTGGCAGAAGCAGCCTTAAAGGGAAGAATTCCTGGAGGGGAAGCCGCAGCCAAGACCTATTACGAAAGCGCCGTTACGGCTTCCGTGGAAAGATGGGCCGAAATGGGCGCATACAGCGAGGTGCCAGTTACCGTTACCACTGAGGATATTACCAAGCTCCTTTCTTCCGAACTCGCTTCTTGGGATGCAGCTACCAATAAGGAAGAACTGATTGGGAACCAGAAATACTTGGCTTTATTCTTTGTTGGAATGGAAGCCTATCATGAATACCGACGTACCGGATATCCCAATTTAACCATCGGGAACGGAGCGGTGTTTAATGATTATATTCTTCCAACCCGTTTTGCTTATCCTACCACTACCATGGCTACGAACAATGAAAATGCACAGCAAGCCCTACAGCGAATGGGAGGGGATAATAATATGAAAACACCGGTATGGTGGAGTAAACAAGCCATTGAGGAAGGAAAATAACAACCGTAAAAAACAATAATCATGTATACGACTAATAATAAAACAAAAAGCGGGATTGGGTTAGTGCTTCTATTGGCCCTGTTCTCACTATCCCTAACCTTTACCGCGTGCAGTGATGATGACAGCGAGTTTTCCGGGGAGCCATTCTTCGCGATAGAGGAAAACCCTACCGGATTGGAAGTGGGTGTTAGTGGCAACACCAAAAGTTATGTGGTACGCTCTAACCGTCCATGGCAGATTATACCGCAAGAAGAGGTGAATTGGGCAAAGACCTTCCCTACAGAAGGAAAGGACGACGGTATTTTTAAAATCATCGTTTCGGAAAACGACACCTTTGACCCGCGCACCATAAACTTCATCTTTGTGGTTGATGGAAAAGAGCAGCCACTATTGTTCCGTGTAGATCAAGAGGCCAATGTGCCCTACATCACCCTGGATGATGAGGAAAAAGGGATAGCCGTACCCTCTGCAGAGGGAGCACTCACCATTGGCGTAAAGGCAAATGTTTCATGGACCTACACCATAGAAGACAGTAGCTGGCTTTCCGAAATAGAAGTAACGGAAGAGGGCATACAACTCCTTGCCGATAGGAATATCAGTGAAGAGCGCTCCACCAAAGTCACTGTTACCTCCTCAGAACAACCTGGTCTAGACAAGGAAATTATCATTACCCAGTCTGCAGGGAATATTATTCTAGAGGAAAACTTTAACTGGTTAACTTACGGAAGCACCATATTCTATACCACCACCGGAGAGAAAAGAATGGATAGCTGGACCCCGGAAGAGTTGGGCATGGGATGGACCAGTACCGAAAACACTTTTTCCAGTAATCAGAAGCTGGTATATGCCCGTACTGGATTTGTAAAGTTGGGGAAAACCAATTATGGTGGGGATTTAATCTCTCCGGCCTTATCCAACTTAGAGGAACCCGCAACGGTACGTGTCACCTTTAAGGCAGTCCCCTACCAAACCCTAAAAGGTACACGGGATGCTAATACCCTAAATATTGAGGTGCTTGGTGCAGGAACCGTCAGCGTAAACTCCATGACTATTGATAATTGGCCCGATTATGATGCCGATCCTGAATGTACGGAAGTATGGCAGGCGCCATCGGCACAATACGAATTCACTATTACCGGAGCCGATGCTGGAACACGCTTTAAGCTACTGGGTGGCGACTATGATCTACGCAATGCATCCCCTAATAAGAATCGTATTTTCATTGACGATATTAAAGTAGAAATAATCGAATAATAGCACCAACTAGCAATGAAACATACGAGAAGAAGATTTATAAAAATAGGTGGATTATCAACCATCGCTGGAATAAGCGGCATAGGGCTGGCATTTTCCAGCTGTCAGAAGACCGACTCTGTTGAGTTTAATGAGGACAACAACCTGAACATCACGGGAGTCTCCATCCCTTCCAGCATGGATGTAAAACAAGGGGAAACCATCACCCTTAGCGGAAAGGGGTTTAAAATGGGCGATCAAATTAAATTGACCTCCACCCTAGACACCACTATAACCTATAACAACGAGGTGACCGCCATTGGCAATGGAACGGTCACCTTTTCTGTGCCTAACGGATTAACCACAGGTAGTTATCAGATAAATGTAGTACGCGGAGCAGAAAACCTTCTTTTGGGTGCGGTACTCCTAAATTTGGTAGCCAATCTCAACATCCCGGATATTGAGGGCATGACGGTGAAAGGCGTGGTGTATTCCGATGGGAAAGGAATTCCAGGAGTAGTGGTTTCCGACGGGTATGAAGTGACCGTTACCGATGATCAAGGGGTATATTACCTTTCCTCGCAAAAGAAAATTGGGTTTGTCTTTATCTCCCTACCCTCCAATTACGAGGCAACCAATGTAGGGAAGGCACCACAGTTCTTTAAGCGATTGAGCAATAACACCTCTACGGTAGACCAAAGGGATTTTTCCCTGATCAAGGTAAACAACGATAACCATGTGGTAATCCCTATGGCCGATTGGCATTTGGCAAAGAGAAACAACGACATTGACCAATTTACCGGCAAGGTGTTACCGGATGTAAATGCAACCATTGATCAATATGCGGCAGATGGCACCAAGGTATATGTGCTTACCCTAGGCGATATGACCTGGGATACCTACTGGTACAGAAATGACTTTGGACTGAACGACTACCTTCCCTATATGAATATGCTGCACTCCCCCGTGTTTAATGTAATAGGGAATCATGATTACGACCCTTATTATGCTGACGACTGGGAAGCTGAAAATAAGTATAGGGAGGTGATAGGCCCCACCTATTACTCCTTCAATCTAGGAAAGGTGCACTACGTGGTGTTAGATACGGTAGAATACCTAAATACGGGTGGAAGTGTTGGAAATGAGGGGGATCGCAATTACAATACCAATATCAGTCCAGAACAAATAGCATGGTTAAAAAAAGACCTAGCCGCTATTACCGATAAAAGCACCCCTATTGTAGTGGCCATGCATACCCCCTTGTATAAAAGACCAACCTTGGATGCCAACGAAAACCAAGTGAATGGATATGCCTTGGATAACGGAAGCACCCTCGTAGACTGCTTAAAAGACTTCTCCACGGTACACGTACTATCTGGGCACTCCCATATAAATTATAGGGTAGAAGAAGAAACCAACCTTATGGAGCACAATACCGGTGCAATATGCGCCACGTGGTGGTGGACCGGAAGGGATGGTTATGCCGGAAATCACATTTGCAAGGATGGAAGCCCCGGAGGTTATAGCATATGGCAGATGAACGGAAAAGATATTAAATGGCGCTACAAGAGCATAGGTTTTGAAGAAGATTACCAGTTCCGTACCTACGACCTCAACCAAGTGCAAATAACCGCTGCCGAATTTGCTCCGAATACTACGGAGGAAACACTCGCCCCCTACGCCGAACCCTACTCCCAGAAAAGTGTCAACAACGAAGTGTTGATCAATCTATGGGGGTACGATAGCCAATGGGATATTGAAGTAACCGAAAACAACAATAAGCTAGCCGTTACCCGGGTAAATACCAAAGACCCCTTGCATATTGTATCCTATGAAGCATTGCGACTTAATGCAGGGGCCACCCCTACAGGCGCTTTTGTGACCAACGATACGGCACACCTGTTTAAGGTTACGGCCTCTGAACCCGATACTACCCTAGAAATTAGGGTTACAGACCGTTTTGGCAATGTGTATACCGAAACCATGGAGCGCCCAAAAATATTCTCCCTGGATATGAGTTAATCATAAAAGGAAAAACAAGGGGCATGCTGTTATCAGTAGCCTAGAAAATTATTAGTGATCACCCTTTAAATAAGTAAATTACATACCCAAAATGATTCGTCCTAAATTATAATTTGGGGCGAATCATTCTTTAATAATTAAACCTATGATGTTAAGATTTTTATCCGCTAAAACCAGTAAAGCTTTAGGAGTATTCCTAGTTCTAGCACTTCTATTTGGAAGTTGTGCAGAAACGGTAAAAAACCCCGTTATAGCCCATAGAGGCGCATGGAAAACAAAGGAAATTCCGCAGAACTCCATTGCTGCCCTACAAGAAGCCATTTCATTGAATAGTTTTGGGGCGGAGTTTGATGTGCGACTCACCAAGGACAATGTTCCGGTAGTGAACCACGACAGGGACTTTCTTGGAATAGAAATTGACACCTCCACCTATGAGCAGCTGCTATCCAAGAAGCTTCCCAATGGAGAGAAAATCCCGACCTTGAGGGAGTATTTGGAGGAAGGTCTACAACAGAAAAACACCAAACTGATCCTAGAAATTAAATCGGCCCCCTCCAATAAGGAGCGCACGCTTAAACTAGCCGAACTGTCCGTGGCCATGGTGCACGAATTAGATGGGCGTGATATGGTAGAATATATCTGCTTTGACTACGACGCGGGTAAATTGGTGAGTCAATTAGACCCCGAAGCAGAAGTGGCCTACCTAAATGGGGATAAAACCCCGGCCCAACTTAAGGCGGATGGCTATACCGGAATAGATTACAACCACAAAGTCTACAAAAACAACCCCACTTGGATTAAAAAGGCGCAGGAGTTAGGACTAAAAGTGAACGTATGGACTGTAAACCAGGAGGAGGACATGAACTATTTCTTGGATCAAAATGTGGATTTTATCACTACGGACGAACCAGAACTTCTCTTTAAGATCCTGAATAAGAAATAAGCACGAAAACACCTTATTTGCTGAGGGGAATGCCTTATTAAATCTATCCCAATTCTACAACTCCTGGATCCCTAGTATCCCTAATTTACTATCTTGCGCCATTATTTTTTAATCGCCAAGAAGGGCACTATTACTAGGAAATATGATGAAGTTGCGTTTTTTAAGGAATTTAGGCATTCCCCTTATTATTTTACAATTATTAGCCAGCTGCAATGGTCCACTAGACCAGGTATACCAACCTACCGTGGTAGGCACTCCCCCATACAATGCCTTTATTGGACTAACCCGTTTAGACAATGGGGAGATTAGACACTACAATTACGGTGAAGGCAATAAAGAAGGAACATCGTACTACTTACGAAGCATGGACAACGGGTTTACCTGGGATTCGGTAGCCGTAGAAAACAAATGGATAGGCGCCGATGTTAAAAGCCCTTTGACCGGAGAATACGTCCGCTTGGAAACAGGAGAAAATGGCGTGTTGGCGGTCCGCTCTAATGGAGGCATCGATGGGGATTGGACAAAAACCCAGGTGTATGAAGCGCAAGAGGACGAAGGCAGCTATATTATGTTGAAGCCTCCCGTGTTTATCCGGGAAGGCAAACGCATTTTGGTAGGCGCCCACAGCACGGCCCGTTTTGGTTGTGGTGTTTTTTATTCCGATGACGACGGATTAAGCTGGAAACGCTCCCAATTTGTACAGTCGCCCCCACACCAGCCCGGTGGCGTTCACAAAGGAACACGATGGAACCATGGCGCCGTTGAACCAACAGTGATCGAATTAAACGACGGTAGAATATGGATGTTGGCACGTACTGCCCAAGACCAACATTACGAGAGTTTTTCCGAAGACGGAGGGGAAACGTGGAGCCCATTAAAACCATCCTCATTTTATGGGACCATTACCATGCCCACTATGAAACGATTGAAGGATGGTCAATTACTTTTTATCTGGAACAACACTACCCCCTTGCCCGAAAAAGAAGGCGTTAATGGCGTTTGGGAAGATGTATTTACCAATCGCGATGTACTGCATGCCGCCATCTCCGAGGACGATGGAAAAACGTGGACGGGTTTCCGTGAGCTTTTCCTAAATCCAAATAGGAACGATCCTAATTTTGGGGTAGCCGATCAAAGCTTAAGCTTGGATATGAGCGTACACCAAAATCAATCTGTGGAATTACCAGGTGGAAAAGTACTGGTTTCCTTAGGACAGCACCGAGACCATAGAAAGATGTTGCTATTTGATCCGGAGTGGCTAAAAGAAACTACCAGGGAAGACGATTTTAGAAACGGATTGGATACCTGGACCACCTTCCTTTATCAAAAGGGAATCATAGGTCATTGCGCTTATAATAGGGAGGAAGGAGCCCGTTTGGTAACAGATCCAACAGATGCTAGCAAACAGGTGCTAAAAATCGCTAGAAGGGATAGTGAGACCCTAGAAATAGCCACTCAGGGAGCGGTATGGAATTTTCCAGCCTTGCAAAAGGGGCGGTTCAGCACCTCGGTTTATATTCCCGAAAACAGTCAGGGAGGAAGGATAAGCCTTAGTGACCGCTGGTTTAATCCCTCGGATACCACTGCCTATAAGTTTGCCATGTACAATTATCCATTAGACGGATTGCAAGAAAATAAATGGCACACCTTACATTTTAATTATGACTTTGGAACTGAGAACAAAAACTGTGTGGTAACGGATGAAAATGGGAAGGAAGTAGCTTCCATCCCCCTAAACTACGAAACTATTCACGGACTTAGTTATGTACATTTTATCTCCACGGCCCAACAAGAAGACCCCCATGGGTTTTTAGTGGGCCCGGTAAAGAGCAGTGATAAATAGCCGCTTAAATTAGTGAGAATGAACCACGCATATCTCGCCATCTTTAAGCTATAAGCTATTCCGTTGGAATGTTGGTAACAAGCCAATGCTTTTCACTATCCGTTGGATGCGCTGGGAGAGACGAGATATAGAAATGATAAAAACCCCTTGGTAGTTAATGCTGTAAGGGGTTTTTCTTTTGCAGAAACTGTAGGTAATATGGAATTCTAAAGTAGGCAAGGAATTATTTCTAACCAGCTATCGTGGAGGGTTGTCCATCTACAGGTTTTCTACACGCCCCCACAAGAAGACACCCATAGGTTTTAGTGGGCCCGTAAAGAGCAAGGTGCCGGAGAAGACCAATTAAATTTCTGAAGTGGCTATTGCTCTCTCTTACCTCAGCAATAAGACATCGACTTAAAGAATAGGTGCACCCTAGTTTTTATTAAAAGACCTTCTTCTTTTAGACATATAATAGGTAATTACACCCGATACCACAAAAAGCAATCCGATGGCACTTTCCACCGGTTTCTCAAACAGCATATACCCCAATATCCAAACGCTAAAAAGCACAAACGCTATTTGCAAGAAGGGTTTAAAGGGACTCCTAAAAGCCCCTTCCCTACCCTTAATCCAGAATATAGAGGCAACCGTTAAGGTGCCCATAAGTTGTAATACAAAACTTGCATACAATAAGACCTGTTCAAACGTTCCTGTCACTGTAAGTGCAATGCTAATTATAGCTTGTAACCACAAGGCCCTAACGGGTATTCCACTCTTGCTTTTTACTGCCAATTTTGTCCATAAAGAATGGTCTTTAGACATGGCATAGGTAATCCTGGACCCTATCCATAAATACCCACTAACTGTTGCGATCAGTTGAATTGCAATTAAATAGCTTACCCAATTGCCACCTAGAGTCCCAAATAGGTTCTTAAAGGCTATGAAGGCTATTTCTACTTTACCAGACATCTGTTCAACGGAGGCATGCTTTAAGAACACCACCTGCATTAATACATAGAGTACCGTTACTAAGGCCGTTCCAATGATCAAGGCCTTTGGTAGGTTTCGCCTTGGGTCATTAATTTCATCTACAATATAGGCTGCAGAATTCCAACCGGTATAGGCGTAGGTAACATAGAGTAAGGAAACAGCGAAACCAGGAAGCAGTATTTCCCCTTGCCATGAATTACTGAGATCTATAGCAGTTTCTTGCACCGGCACATAGCTAAAACCCAAGATAATCAAAGCCACTACAAACCCCAACTTTACCAGGGTAGTGATATTTTGAAATTTCCCACTTTGTCCTACGCTTATGGAGTGGACCGCAGTGAGGATCAAAATAACCAACACCCCAAACCATTCATTGAAAATAGCCGGATTTATTGGGTTGAGATAGCTTTTCATGGCCATCACAGAAATTGCAATGGGTGCGGTAAAACCTACCGTTAAGGATACCCAAGCATATACATAGCCCACCAAGGGATGCATCAATTTGGAAAGAAAGATATAATCCCCTCCAGAGTCATCAAAATTAGTGCCTAGTTCTGCATAGGTAAATGCCCCTACTAAGGCAAAAATCCCCCCCAACACCCAAATGAGTACAATACTCCAAGTATTCTGAATATCGACAAGCTGGTATCCTAAACTGGTAAAAACACCTGTACCAATCATATTGGAAATAACCAAAGCTGCAGCAGTTTTCCACCCTATCTTATGTTTTATCTTCATTGATTCACAAGCTTATTACACAAAAATATAGCGATGCAGTGCTTGGTTATTTTCCATTAAATGCGATTGAAATTTATAGACTACCTATAGTTTATAGTTTAATCTTGCAAAGTAAAATGCTCCGTTGGTTCCCATTTGAACGGGCGCGTATTTAAACACCCCGAAATAGCTGTTATCCATGATTTGCTCATCAGGATAAACATCTAACAGGTTATTTACCCCTGCTACCAAAGATAATTTCCCATTAAAATTATAAGTCGCACTTAAATCGGTGGTTACTTTTGCATCATGTCGCTGAGCTCTTCCAAAGGGCGCTTCGTTACGGGTAACTTCGCCCCAATAGGTGTTTCTCAGCATCAATCCTAGTTTATCACCCGTAAAATCTATGGTAAATATCCCCTTATCCTTTGGGTTATTAGTCTCTATAAGACTTCTTTCCTTCGCACCAAAATATACCTCTTCTTGACCTATAAAGGTGGATGGCAAATTTTTGATACCATCCGCTACTTCATTTTCATTATGATTATACAATAGCGAGAAATTTAAGCTATTGACACCCATTGGCACCCTATAATTCATCACTAAATCTACTCCGGTAGTAGTGGTATTTACCGCATTGGTGAAAAAGCGTGCCGAAGCTACATTAAAGGGTTCAAAAATTTCTTGTAAGGCTGGTACGGGCTCACCAAAAGGGTCATTTCCTAAATCGCCCGTATAGATAATTCTATCATCAATCCCTACTCTGTAAGCATCTAAGGTAACCTGAAAGTTTCTAGCGACCCTTGCTGTTAATCCAACACTTATACTGGTAGATGTTTCTTCCTTAAGCGCTGGAATCCCCAAGGATTGGGCAACGCTACTATCATTTCTGAAGGTACCTGCGTGAATTAAATTTCCATCGACAATATCAACGGTAATATTATTAAAATACTGCTGGTGCAAGGACGGGGCTCTATACCCAGTACCATAGGCCCCTCTAAGCGCAAAATTATCGGTAAGGCGATACCTAGCGGCTACCTTACCATTGATAGTATTCCCAAAATCACTGTAATCTTCGAACCTACCTGCTAGTGCCAGTAAAAATTTATCGGTAAAGTTAAGTTCAAAGTCGGCATACAGCCCTACAGAGGTTCTCCCTTCGTTTACTTCATTGGTAGGAGCAAACCCGGGAAAGGAATTGGCCCCGTCCCCAATGTACGATCCCTCTTCACCTACATGTATCTGATAGTTCTCATACCTAAATTCAGCTCCAAAAGCCATCCCCAATCCACTCATTACCGTTTCATTAAACTTAGAGAAATCTAGATTGGCGGTATTTTGAAGGAAGGAATGACCTCCAGCCCTAAAGGAAGTTGGACTATCTACTCCTAGAAAATCATTCACGGTATTTGAGACCGTATAATTAAAGTCATTGATTCCTATGGTATTACTTACATCAAAATTCCAGGTTCCTAATTGTGTTTTAAAACCCGTTATCATGGAATGATCGGTAACATTAGTTCTTAATTCCGGCTGAAAACCATTGGGGAAAATCTCTAGCACATGGCCTTCCGAAGGCAATCTTCTAAAACCAAATCCTGTACCCGTTCTAAAGTTAGCTCCGCCCGCAGCATAAAACTTCCCAGTTTCACCAGTAGGCAATTCAAAGTTTAGAAAGAACTGTGCATTTGATATGGCAGCATCCCCTATTTGAAAATTGAAATCATCCCTTGTTAATCCGGCCGCAGCGATTAACTCATCATCGCGTTGTCTTGCTTCCTCATTTCCAAAATAGGCGAAGTAATTACCTAGATCGGATTGATCGTATATGATAAGCTCATGGTTTTGAGTTCTTGTAGTCTTGCCCCTATCGTTGTATTCTGCGGTAAGGTTAATAAATCCTCCATTTTCCCCTACCTCAGCTCCATAATTAAAGTTGAAATTGTAAGTTTCCCCATCGCCAGCGGAGGTAACGCCATAGGTGGCACCTACTTCCATTCCAATATTTTTCTTTAGAATAATATTTATTACTCCTGCAATAGCATCCGAACCATATTGTGCAGCTGCTCCGTCCCTAAGCACCTCTATCCTATCTATGGCCGAAGAAGGAATAGAAGACAAATCCGTACCTACGGTCCCATTACCGACGGTCCCTTGATTATTTAATAGGGAGGTGGTGTGCCTTCTCTTGCCGTTAATTAATACCAGTACTTGGTCTGGCCCCAAACCTCTTAAGGAGGCAGGATCTACGTGCTCCGTACCATCGGAGGAAGACTGCCTGTTAGAGTTAAAAGAAGGAACAAGGGTAGACAACAGGTCATTAGCCGTTGTTTGCGCTGTAGTGAGCTTTATCTTGGAAACATCTACCACATCTACCGCGGCAGGGGTCGATAGTTTAGTCTGTCTGGGGTTTCTACTCCCTACCAATACCACCTCAGAAAGCGCCTCAGCCCCTTCTTGCATAACAACCACCATCGCTGCAGCCCCTCTTAGCTTTTGAGTTTTAAAGCCCAAAGTGGAAAATATTAAAATTGGTTGCTCTAAATTGGATGAAATGGAAAACATTCCATCAAAATCGGAGGTAGTTCCGGTGCTGGTTCCCTCTATCACGATGTTTACCCCGCCTAAAGGTTGATTATCCGAATCTACAATTTTTCCCGAAAAAATGTTTTGGGCAGATACGGAAAGCGTAAAACTCAATGTTAACAATAATAATAACGGCTTCATTTACATTAATTTATATAAGTATTCATTTTTATGTATTCGGCTTTATACCCTCGAAAATTTTACTCTTGTCCCTATTGGCATCTCCTTTATATAGAATGCATAATCATTAAAACTGGATTTATCCCATGACCGCCCAACTTCTGGAAGAATAAAACCATTTAACCCCCTACTAGAACCATTCGTGATGGTATCCCTACCCCCATGCTTTCCAAGGTGATCAGTAATGATAAGCGTTCTAGTATCCATAAGCTCATTCGTATCTGGATGGAAAAACTCTGCTTTCACTTCAGTATCTAATTCCACTCCAAGGTATTCCGCTATTCCAAACATTCCACTCGCATATTTAGAGAGCGATTTACCATTGTAATAATGGTCTGGGTTTACAATAATCACTTCATCCGGCCCTATTTCCAAACCAGGAATCTGATCATTCACCGCCACCTTTGTTACTGCAAATCCTGGAGGGCATCCGCCTCTTGTAATTGCAGAAAGTGCCTGTGGAATGATAAAATGTTTAAGCGACCTAAATTGTGTTCCCTTACTTAGATCACTTAACATATTGTGATCTGGGACGCCATTTATTACATACAATTCCTCAATATACTCCCTGAACGGCATAAACACCTCGTTATCAACACCTATGATGTTGTGCAAGGCATTGGTTTTAGGATCCCGCACCCTTGCCCAAAGACAATTTGACCCCTTCGATTTTTCTTCGCCTGCAAACTTAGCCCTACTGGCGTTATTTACAAAAACATTTACCGATCTACATATGGTATTTTCGTGATAATCCGACTCCAACTCGGCCCTACTACCTAATAAATCGAGTACCTGACTCCCTGTTTGCAGGCTTCTGCCCGGCGTAGAGCCTATGTAGTCTACTACTTGAACAAAAGCCCCATATTTTTCATTTATAATTTCATAGTGATCCCTGATTTTGGATTTCGCTATATCCCCATCTTTTATGGTATCGGAAAAATAAAACACCTTGGTTCGCTTGCCATTCGCCCTTAACAAATCCATCACCCCGCGCACAACAAGCTCATTGGGGACCGTATCCAACAAACCTCTCTTTATGGCCATAGCAGTTCTTAAGATGAGGATGAGCCTGGATTCTTCCACCGTATTCACCGAAAGATGTGTTAAGTCTGACAAATACCTGCTAATATCCGATTCTTGTACCTCTTCAATAAAGGAATTCCATAAGGAGGTAGCCAGGTCTAACTCGTTAGCGTACTGTAACAGTATATGCTTTGAGTCTGCATCCGAAATATTTTTGGTTAATGAATTGATTATATCAGCATCGTAGTGCCAGCTAATTTCCTTTAACTCCTTAATTCTTCTCCTAATATTGTTCACCATAGCGTATTGAATTGAATTTAAATTCGTAATATAGCGGCGCAAGGTAAAGAAAAGCAACATACACCCACTTATCATGAATAGTATTCGGAGAAAAGGCAGCAACACCGAATTAGATGAAATAGATGAGCTTATTATTAAGCTTTTACAGAAGAACGCAAGGCTATCTAATAAGCAAATTGCCGCTGAAGTTGGTATTGCAGAGTCTACCTGCTCCGAAAGAATGCGGAAATTGGAGCGAAATAAAATGTTTTTTGGGTTCCATGCGTTTATTGACTCTTCTAAACTGGGTACCAATATTGAAGCTATGGTATCTATAAAATTAACGAAATACACCAAAGAAGTGGTAGAGGACTTCAAGAGCTCCATGAAGAAATTACCCGAAGTGGTAAGCATTTATCACATGGCTGGCTACAGTGACTTCTTACTTTACATCGCGGCCAGGGACAAAGACCATTTAAGGGATTTTATTATGGACCACGTAACCAAAGATTATGTGAAGAGTGTAGAAACCTCGTTAATCTATGACTTTAACTTCAACCCCCTATTTCCAATTTACTTGGATCACGATAAATAATAGGAAATCCCATATACGAGGCATATAGGTTTAAGGTTGTTGTTTTTTAAAGCTAAGGAAGCACAATCCACGTGATTTCGCGTTTAACAATGTGCAAGTCCGTAGAACAAAACTCTAAAACTATTCCTGTTTTGGCACTTCTCTAGCTAAGCTTTGCCACAATCCTTCTCTCCCAAGAAGCATCTAAGCCTTTAACCAATCTCCAAATCCTTAATAGAATTCTTAAAATCGCTACAAATTAGTTAAATCTTGGCCAACATTCCTTTTGCCAGGTCAGAGGTGCTTCCGAAATCACAAACATTACCCTATTTTTGTGTCAAACAAGAAATTTCACTTCCGTTTTTCAGAAACACCTATTGGGTGGTCTAGGTGCCAATTATCAACAAGACCCCCTACATTCCTCCTATAGGACAATAAGTATTCAATGGCTCCCTTTATATGTGGCATATCTTAGGGCCTATGGTCACTTTATTGCAAAAAATTACAACTTCGAGGATCGCAGTTCTATCCATATTGGGTGGACCAACATTCATTGGGATAACTTGTAATTCCCAATGAGATATATAAATTTTAAAAATTAATCTATGATGAAAAAAAAGTTTTTCAATGCGAAGTTTTACCGCAACGATGCAGCAAGCGAAATGATTGTAGAAAATGGAAAAATCCTTCAGATTGGAACTAATTTACCCCAATGCGAAGAGGAAATAGACCTCCGTGGAAAGCTTGTGCTACCCCCATATGTAGATCCGCATTTGCATTTAGACTACGTATATACCTTATCTGAGCTTGGACAAGAAGGGGCCGGTTCTGGAACCTTGTTTGAAGCTATTAAACTATGGCCTAAATTTAAAGAAACACTGACCGTAGAAAGCGTGAAAAGGCTTGCCCTTAAAGGAATAAAGGATGAGGTCTCCCAAGGGGTACAGCACATCCGTACCCACATAGATGTTACGGACCCAAACTTCACGGCATTGAAAGCGATGCTGGAATTGAAAGAGGAATTAAAAGATATCGTAGACATACAAATCGTAGCCTTTCCACAAGAAGGAATGTACATGTATAAAGGCGGACGCGATTTAGTGGAAGAAGCTCTTAAAATGGGGGCAGATGCTGTGGGCGGAATTCCCCATTACGAACCTGCTAGGGAGTTTGGAGAAAAATCTGTTCACGACATCGTTGAACTTGCTTTAAAATACGATAAACTTATAGATGTTCACTGCGATGAAACCGATGATCCACATTCGCGTTTTGTGGAGCTTTTAAATGCCCTTGTTCTCATGGAAGACTACGGAAGTAGAACCACTGCCAGCCATACCTGTTCCTTTGGATCAGCAGATAATTCCTATGCCTTTAGAATGATGGATTTGTTTCAAAAGAGCAAGATGAATTTTATCTCCTGTCCCACGGAAAATGCCTATCTACAAGGTAGACAAGACACCTATCCAAAACGTCGCGGACTCACTAGGGTGAAAGAGTTCTTAGATTTAGGGATTAATGTTGCTTTCGCACAAGACTCCATCAACGATCCTTGGTATCCTATGGGTAGTGGTAATATGATGAATATCCTGGATAACGGAATCCACCTAGCTCAAATTATGTCTCCGGAAGAAGTAGCAACTAATTTTAATCTAATTACCTATAATGGAGCTCGTTGTTTAAACATTCAAGACCAATATGGTTTAGAGGTAGGAAAGCAAGCAAACTTCATCGTATTAAATGAAAGCTCTGTTTATGAAGCTATCCGTAAAAGAGTAGATGTTTTAGCATCTGTACGTAATGGAGAATTCCTTTTCCGCCGTAAAGAAGTGGAATACGATATTCCTTTGAGCCTATAAATTAATTTTCATCTAAATTATTAGCACGTAAAAAAGACTGTGGCCGTGGCTGTTTTAGTTATTGCATAAATAACTTTAAGGCCACGGTCACTTTCATCATATATTTACAAAACTATGAGCAAACAAAGTATTTCTGCACAAACTAAAAGTGTTTTTCCGTGGTTGATGATGATTTTGATGTCTTCCGTCACTTTTGTCGGAATCCTATCAGAATTGTTGCCTTCGGGGGTGCTCCCACAGATGATGACCGATTTAAATATTAGCGAGGTACAAACAGGAAACTTAGTGGGTTACTACGCCATAGCTTCTGCTATTTTTGCGATTCCGCTTATTTCTATGACCATGCAGGTTAACCGAAAATACCTGTTACTAATTTTGCTAGGCGGGTTCGCTGTTTCCAATATTGTGGCCGGACTTGTTCACAACTATACCATAATTGGTATTCTTAGGGTACTAGGGGGAATTTGCGCCGGGGTGATGTGGCCAATGATTGCTGCTTATGGGATGCGTTTAGTAGATGAACAACATCACGGAAAGGCTATCGCAGTAATTATGGCGGGAACTACCCTGGGGATTAGCATAGGGATGCCTATAATGACAGCTATTGGTAATGATTACGGGTGGCGAACAGAGTTTATTGGACTTGGAGGCGTGATTATTGCCATTGCCATAATCAGTTTCTTTGTACTACCCTCCATTCCAGGAGAGAAACTCACTAAAAGCTCATCGCCTTTTGCACTATTGAAAATACCAGCGGTTTTAATTGTACTACTACTCACCCTACTTGGGGTAATTGCACATTATGGGGTGTATGTGTATATCACAAGTCTGGTTGATGAAATTAAGTTAGCAGGAGGAGTGGAAAGCGCCTTGTTATTTTTTGGAATAGGTTCTTTGCTTTCTGTTCTATTGGCTATAAAATATACCGATAAATACTTAAGGCTCTTAACCATTGCGATGTTTGGGTTGCTGATTATCTCTATGGGTATTTTTCTACTATTCGGTAGCACAACAGGTGTGGGACATGTTGCTTTCTTTTTATGGGGTGTTTCTTTTGGTCCATTGGTAACCTTGCTTCAGGCTGCAGTAAGTAGACAGGTAGAAACCGCTAAAGACGTTGCCACTTCTGTGCAGTCTTCCGTATTTAACTTTTCCATTATGATCGCATCTTCTGCAGCAGGACTATTACTAGGAATTTATTCTCCCATGAGCTTGGTTTATTTGGCAATCGCTTTGTCCATTCCAGGAATACTTATTTCTTTTTTTGCGAAAAAGTCTTTAAGCTAAGCGTGGATTATACACCTATCCATACCCACAAGTAAAGAAAATAAAAAAAGGCCTCCATTTATTTTGGAAGCCTTTTTTATCTATTTGGTGGAGAATATCGGAGTCGAACCGATGACCTCTTGCATGCCATGCAAGCGCTCTAGCCAGCTGAGCTAATCCCCCATAGAACGGTGCAAAGAAAATACTTTTTATTGCATTTTCAAAATACAATTTCAGCTATTTAACAAATAGATCCTTCTTTTTAACAAATACCCGCAAAACCAATGCTTATAAACAGCAGGTACACCCAATATCCTCCTCTATTCACTAATTCTCTTTAATTTTCGCTACATTTAATCTATGGTCCAACCAAAATATGCCGCTACAATAGCTATCTCTACTAGCTTTAAAACCATAAATTTGCCCAATTATTAAATAAGCTAGCGAATGATTTGTTTGGCAAAGGAGTCTGACATCCCCGAAATTCTTAAGCTTACTGCCGCCTGTGCCAAGGCCTTGGTAGAAGTGGGTATTTATCAATGGAACGAAAGTTACCCTTCCCAAGAAAAATTTGAGAAGGATATAAGTAGGGGTGAACTTTACCTCTTAAAGACTGACCAAGAAATAATAGGGACTATTGTAATTTCTACCTTTATGGATCCAGAGTATTATTCCGTCTCTTGGACTACTCCTAACCAGCACAATTACTACATACACCGTTTGGCAGTACATCCCCAGCATCAGAAGAAAGGATATGGAAAACTGCTCATGGAGTATGCGGAGGAATATGCCCGCACCAATAGGGCCGTCTCGGTGCGGTTGGACACCTTTAGCAAAAACGAAGGCAACAATACCTTTTATAAAAATAGAGGCTACCAGAAAGTGGGCCACATCTTTTTTCCGAAACAGAGCAAATACCCTTTTCTTTGCTACGAACTAATACTGTAAAAGTTGATCCATTGAATACCGGAATAAATTTAAGGTCGATTAATAAGTTGGCCATACCCGCCACCATTGCAGGCATTGCAGAACCCGTACTGTCTATTACAGATACCGCAATCGTAGGAAACATTCCCGAATTCGGGATGGAATCCCTTGCTGCAACAGGTATTGTTGGATCTTTCCTGTCCATGCTTATTTGGGTGTTGGGCCAGACAAGAAGTGCCATTTCGGCCATTATCTCCCAATATGTGGGTGCAGACAAAAAAGATAAGATTTTGGCCCTCCCTGCCCAAGCGATATTTTTAAATATATCCATGAGTATTCTTGTTCTTCTTTCCACCATTTTTATAGTGGAAGAAATTTTTGTCCTGATGAATGCAACAGGCAAAATTCTAGAGCTATGTATCGCTTACTATTCCATACGCGTTTGGGGCTTCCCCCTAACCCTCTTCGTATTTGCGGTAATGGGTATATTTCGCGGTCTACAAAACACCTATTACCCCATGCTGATTGCCATTACAGGGGCAGTTTTAAATATTGTATTAGACATCATTTTGGTGTATGGTATTGAGGGTTATATATCTCCTATGTATTTGGAAGGCGCTGCTTGGGCCAGCCTTATGGCCCAAGGGGTGATGGCCATCATGGCCTTTGTTCTTTTGATTACCAAAACCGATATCAGCTTGGCCCTTAGATTGCCAATTCACCCAGAATTAGGCCGACTCGTAGTAATGAGTTTAAACCTATTTGTACGTGCACTGGCACTGAATGCCGCTATGATTCTCGCCGTAAGGGAAGCTACCTCCTTGGGAGATAGGTATATTGGAGCACATACCATCGCGATAAACCTTTGGTTGTTCTCGGCCTTTTTCATTGATGGATACGGAGCCGCAGGTAATATAATGGGTGGAAAACTCCTAGGCGCTAGGAATTACAACGGTCTATGGCTCTTGGCAAAGAAGATAACCACCTACGGCCTGGTCGTAAGCCTGGGATTAGTAACCCTTGGTTTTCTATTTTATTACCCTATTGGACGTGTCTTTTCTAATGACCCAGCGGTCTTGGAAACCTTCTACGCTATTTTCTTTATTTTGATACTCAGTATGCCCTTAAATATGATTGCTTTTGTCTTTGATGGCTTATTTAAAGGGCTTGGCGAAATGAAATACTTGAGAAACGTTTTACTAGTAGCATCTTTTTTGGCCTTTATTCCGCTATTGTACCTTGGAAAATATTTAGGGTGGGGAATTTATGGGATATGGGCAGCCTTTACTATTTGGATGTTGATACGTGGTGGGGCTTTGGTCTGGAAATTTAGGCAAAAGTTTCGCCCGCTACTACAAAACGTTTAATTTTGGGTGAACCATTAAGGAACGTTTCCTTAAAAACATAATCCACAAATAACCAATACGGGTCCAGAGCGGGCCATAGGGGGGATTATTTCTCAAATTTATAGGACAATGGGTACAACTAGAACAAACGGCAGTTTATACGTTAAGATAGACAACGGCATTGCAACGGTAGAATTTGGCCACCCGGCCAGCAACTCCTTTGTATTGGAGCTTATGGATAGACTCACAAAAGCTTTTGATGAGTGTTCCGAAGATCCCAGTGTCCGGGTTATTATCTTAAAATCGGAGGGCGATGGCACCTTTTGTGCTGGCGCATCCTTTAATCAGCTTACACAGGTAAGCACTGCGGCCGAGGGCAAGGTGTTCTTTAGTGGGTTCGCCAATATTATAAACGCCATGAGACGTTGTAAAAAAGTAATTGTGGGCAGAATCCAGGGGAAAACCGTGGGTGGCGGACTGGGAATTATTGCAGCCTGCGATTATGTATTTGCCGCGGAAGCAGCCGCTATACGTTTATCCGAGCTCACCATTGGAATTGCTCCTCTAGTCATTGCTCCAGCAGTACAACGTAAAATAGGGGTAGCAGCTTTGTCCGAGCTTTCCTTGGCACCCACCGAATGGAAAAATGCCTATTGGGCACAGGAAAAAGGCCTGTTTTCCAAGATTTTTAATACCACTGCCTCTATGGACCGTGAAATAATGCTATTCACGGAAAACCTGGCAAAATACAATCCCGAAGCCTTGGAAGAATGGCGTAAGATACTTTGGGAAGGCACCAACCAATGGGAGACCCTATTAATAGAACGGGCAGAAATGACCGGAACTTTAGCCCTGTCCGAACACACCAAAACTGTACTTCAAAAATTTAAAAAATAAAAAATGAGTAAAATCCGCCTCGAGTTTAAATGGGCCATTAGGTTTCTTCTAGCCGTTCTGGCCTGGATGATTTTAGAAAAGTACGTGGGACTGCACGATGTACATATTGCTAAACACGCTATTTACACCAACTTATTTGCCCTAGTAGCCATTACTATTTACGTATTGGCCCTATTAGATAAGAGAAACAACGACTACGAAGGTAAAATGAGCTGGAAACAAGGCTTTACCGCCGGGGTAACCATGACTATCATCATCGCACTCTTTAGTCCGCTTACCCAATACATCAGCAGTACCGTTATCTCTCCCGATTATTTTAACAACATTATTGAATACTCCGTAGAAACCAAAAAAATGAACAGGGAGATTGCAGAGGGGTACTTTAGCCTAGGGAGTTATATGCTACAAGCCTTTTTTGGCGCTTTAACCATGGGGGTAGTTACCTCGGCCATTGTAGCTTATTTTGTAAAAAAACAATAAGTAGTGATTTTATTCGTTTTATAAGTCCGATAAATAGTCATGGATATAATAGCTTTTCTTAATGGAGACCTGGTATTTCCGCTTCTTGCCCTACTTGTTCTTGTGATGTATTTTGTAAATAGACTCAACAATAGGAGTAAATACAAAAGGTAGTTTATCTAAAGGGTTCGCAGTGCGCGGAGCCCATCGTTTCCTAAATAGCTGCTTAGGGGAATTACGATAAGCACATGGTATTGCACACCATGGAGTGTAGGTTTTGGATTTAGGGTTCCCGAGTTACCAAACATGTTTCTTTAGTTTTTCACCTATCAAAATATTATCAAGGCAGATAGGCCTAAGCACGGCAACTCATGAATTTTCACGGACTATTTAAAGTAGAATGCATACTTTCAGCAAGCACCTTAAGACTGCGGACTCCCTATACAGACCTGACTATCAATCCTATAACCACTTTAAATCTCCTATAAAATTTCATGGATTTGACCGATAATTTTTGTATTGAAAATTTTCGGCAAAAATGCACCTGATAATTTTAAAAATGTAGTTTTGTAAAGCTACATGTAAAAATGAAAAGAAAATTATGACAGGAGAAAAAACTTACCCCATTGACAGGGTTACCAAACCCATTCAAACTTTTATGCATCAACAAAAATCTGGAGGAATTGTTCTAGGAATTAGCGTGATAATTGCCATGATTTTAGCAAATTCACCCTTATCCGAATATTACTTCAGTTTTTTTGAACAGAAACTAGGCTTTCAATTCAACGGGGAATCTTTTCTCAATTATAGTCTACTCCATTGGATCAATGACGGGCTAATGGCGGTTTTCTTTTTTGTGCTTGGTTTGGAACTAAAGCGAGAGATTGTAGGAGGGGAACTATCCAATCCTAGAAATGCCCTACTCCCCATTGGTGGTGCCCTTGGAGGTGTAATGATTCCCGCTATTATCTATATCCTATTAAACCCTACTGGTGAAGCCAGCAATGGTTGGGGTATTCCAATGGCAACGGACATTGCCTTTGCCCTTGGCGTGCTCTACCTCTTAGGTGATAAAATTCCATTATCCTTAAAGGTGTTTTTAACCGCTTTGGCCATTATAGACGATTTAATAGCTGTTTTAGTAATTGCATTTTTCTACACTTCAGATATTTCCATACTAAGCCTTTCCATTGGTTTAGGATGTGTCTTTATTATGTTTATCGGGAATAAAATGGGGATTAGAAACATTCTATTTTATGCCATCTTAGGAATCGTGGGAGTTTGGACCGCCTTTTTGCTATCTGGTGTTCATGCGACCATTGCTTCCGTTCTAGCCGCATTTACCATTCCTGCGGATATGAGCATCAAGGAAAACACCTATATAGTAAAAATCCAAAATTACCTTGCAAAATTTAAATCTGCCGACCCAGACCATAATATCCCCACCTTAACCAGTGAGCAAATACACATCCTGGATAATCTAAAGGACGATACCAAAAAGATAATTCCGCCGCTACAACGCTTGGAACACGGAATGCATCCTTTTGTTACCTTTTTCATTATCCCTGTTTTTGCTTTGGCCAATGCAGGTGTTTCCGTAGCCATTGATATGGAGCAATTGTTAAGCACCAATATTGCACTAGGGATAGCCCTTGGCCTTGTAGTAGGGAAGATCGTTGGGGTAGTAGGGTTTACGCTCTTGCTTGTAAAACTTAAGGTAGCCCCCCTTCCTACTGGGATGACTATTAGAAACTTATTCGGGCTTGGGTTCTTGGCCTCTATTGGATTCACCATGTCCTTGTTTATTACCTCCTTGGCGTTTACAAGTGAAACCTATCTGGTACAAGCCAAAATAGGCATCTTTGTGGCCTCCATCATTGGAGCCTTCGTAGGTTATTTTTTATTGAGCAAACAAGAAGCCAAATAGCATACACAGCTCTCTCCATAGCCAAACGAGGCAGTAATGAAGGGGGGTAGCTGTTTTAAAAAGGAAATGCCCGTTTACCACGCTAGTAGACGGGCATTTTTATTTCCTATGAGCATACGGCCCGTGACTATTTTCCCAATAATGCCCATGAAGCTATGGAGAGCATCTATAGCCACGAAAATGAGGGAAACATAAAAAAGAAAAATGATTCGTTCACGAACAACCTCATCATTTTCAACCCCATACCTCCAAATTGAGATAGATTTATTATCTTTCTTAGCATAAGCCAACCACCCATGAAAAACCCCCTTACCTCCCTGACCATAGTGATGTTGTTAGTGCTATCAGCTTGCAAAGAACAACCTCGTCCTACAAAACACAAAGAAGGGAAAGCATGGTATAAGGGTAATCTTCACACCCATTCCTTTTGGAGCGATGGGGACGAGTTCCCCGAACCAATCCTACATTGGTACAAATCCAATAACTATCAATTTATAGCCTTATCGGACCACAATACCATTGCCATGGAGGAAAAATGGATACCAGTGCGTAGCGATTCCCTTTTTCAAAAAAGCTATAATAACTACTTGACCATTTATGGGGAAGAATGGGCAGAAACCAAAAAGGAGTCGACCAATACCTTAGTCCGACTAAAAACCTACGAGGAATACCGTAAGCTATTTGAGAAAGAGGGGGAGTTTTTGGTAATCCAATCCGAAGAAATCACGGATAGATTTGAGGACAAGCATGTGCATATTAATGCCACAAACATACAAGAAAAAATAGATCCTCAGGGCGGCAATAGCGTCCTAGAAACCATGCAGAACAATTTGAACCAGATTTTAAAGCAGCGTCGGGAAACAGGAGCCCCCATTATGCCCCACATTAATCACCCCAACTTTTTTTACAGTATTACTTTAGAGGACATGATAGCCCTTGAAGGAGAACAGTTTTTTGAAGTATATAACGGACATCCCATGGTACATAATTTAGGCGATTCCCTTCACATTTCCACCGAAGATATGTGGGACCTTATCAACATCTCCTATATCGCCAATAACAAACCCCTGATGTACGGATTGGCCACAGACGATTCACATAACTACCATAGAAAAGGGCATAAATGGAGCAATGCTGGAAGAGGCTGGGTAATGGTCCAGGCCGATACCCTGTCTGCCCCCTCCTTAATCCATGCCATGGAAAAGGGTGATTTTTATGCCAGCACCGGTGTTACCCTCGCAAGTTTGGACCATAGCGATGACGCTCTCACCATTGCAGTAGCTGCAGAGCCTGGGGTAGACTACACCATTTCTTTTATCGGCTGCCTGAAGGGGGAGACAGAAACAAGGGAACTCCTATCTGTGGACGCCGCAAAAGCGCGATTTGAATTTCCAAAAGACCTCCTCTTTGTACGTGCAAAAATCACCTCAGACAAACCCCAGGAAAATCCTATAGAAAATATGAAATACGAGTTGGCTTGGACACAGCCTATACTTAAAGCTCCTTAATTAACAGGAATGGGTTACCTTTGTAGCGCAAACTACAGTTATGAGTAAAATTCGTATTACCAAACAGTTTAATTTTGAGACAGGGCACGCCCTATACGGCTATGATGGCAAATGCAAGAACGTACACGGACATAGTTATAAACTTTCCGTAACGGTCATTGGAACCCCTATTACCGATACCTCCCATGTTAAGCTGGGTATGGTCATTGATTTTGGTGACCTAAAAAAAATAGTGATGGAAGAAGTGGTGGACAAATATGATCACGCGACCGTTTTCAACAAAAACACCCCCCATGTAGAATTGGCTGAGGAACTCACCAATAGGGGACACAACGTTATTTTGGCCGATTACCAACCTACCAGTGAGAATATGGTAATCCACTTTGCCGAGAAGATTAAAGGAAGGTTGCCAGAGAACATCCAACTATTTTCCCTTAGACTGCAGGAAACCGATTCTTCCTTTGCAGAATGGTACGCGTCGGACAATTAAAGATCCCTAGATGAAGTCCATTACAGTCCCAGAAGGCAAGAAAGTATACTTTTCCAGCGATCATCACCTAGGTGCCCCTACTCCCCAATTGAGTTTCCCGAGGGAAAAAAAATTGGTGGCATGGTTGGACGAGGTTAAAAAAGATGCCGCCGCTATATTTTTATTGGGCGATCTATTCGATTTTTGGTTCGAATATAAGACGGTGGTTCCAAGAGGTTTTACACGCACTCTGGGCAAACTAGCGGAAATTTCGGATGCAGGCATCCCCATTTATTATTTTGTAGGCAACCACGACCTTTGGATGAACGGCTATTTTGAAGAGGAGCTGAATATACCGGTATTTCATAAACCTCAGGTATTTTCCATAAACAACAAGGTATGCCTAATAGGTCATGGAGACGGCTTGGGACCAGGAGACAAAGGTTATAAGCGCATGAAAAAGGTATTTACCAACCCCTTGTCCAAGTGGTTGTACAACTGGCTGCATCCAGATTTGGGCGTAAAGTTGGCACAATACCTATCCGTTAAGAACAAGATGATTTCTGGCGATGAGGACGTACAATTTCTAGGGGAGGAAAACGAGTGGCTGGTACATTATTGCAGACGAAAATTGGAACAACAACATTACGATTACTTTATATTTGGGCATCGCCACCTCCCTTTGGAAATAAAACTGAATCCAACATCCACCTACGTAAATCTAGGAGATTGGATTACTTATTTCACCTATGCGGTATTCCAAGACAACAAACTCTCCTTA
>NZ_VVIN01000042.1:0-32484 GCF_008711145.1 Arenibacter lacus | reverse complement strand
TTATGGGCGCGATCATCACCCAAGGGCCTTTAGTATCTGGATGGCAGGAGGGGGCATTAAACCCGGACTTACCTATGGGAAGACCGATGAATTTGGATACAACGTGATAGAGAACCCCGTGCATATCAACGATTTCCATGCCACCATGATGCATGTGATGGGCCTAGATCATGAACAGTTGGTCTACAAGCACCAAGGTCGTAGGTTCCGTTTAACCGATGTTGCGGGTAATGTCGTAAAAGATCTTTTAATATAATTTAATGGCGCACTCTTCAAAAAATAAATGGGTAGACTATGTTGTTTTAGGCCTTTCGGTATTCCTTATTTTCTGCCTCTTATTTGAATCGTACATCGTACTTCCAAGCCTAGTTTCTTGGATGGGAAGATGGCATCCCTTAGTGCTCCATTTCCCTATTGTTCTTTTATTGATGGCCCTATTTTTGGGGTTAACAGGAAAGAAAGTACCTTATCAATTATTGACGGTTGCAGTGCTCTCCGCTCTTTTAACGGCGATTTCCGGATTCTTTCTAGGCAAGGAGGTCGCGGTAAAAGGAGACTTGTTATTTAGGCATCAATGGTTGGGTGCAGGGGTTGCTTTGTTAGCAGCCCTATGGTATGCCCTTACACAGGTGCAGCTGAGTAATAATATATATACCAAAGGCTTGCAAGTAGTATTGGTAGGGCTTGTTGTTGCCACAGGGCATTATGGAGGTATGGTGACCCATGGGGAAGGGTTTTTAGCGCTGCCCACCAAAAAAAGACCCATAAAAATCCCTGAAAACCCCATTATCTATACGGATGTTGTTACCCGAATTTTGGAGAATAAATGTGTTAGCTGTCATAACCCCAACAAGCGGAAAGGAGAACTGGTGATGACGAGTCTTGCAGCGCTGCTTAAAGGAGGGGAAAGCGGAAATACCCTGGTTCCTGGGTTGCCTGAAGAGAGCGAGCTTATTAGGCGACTCCATCTACCGATGCAAGATGAAGAACACATGCCGCCGGAAGGGAAAACCCCTTTAACGCAAGATGAAATTGGAATACTAGAACGCTGGATATCCCTTGGCGCCTCGGACACGCTCCGATTGGCCGAAATTAAAAGGACCGATCCACTAGTGGGATATGTAGAGAAAATGATGCAGCCAGACCTCACGGAAAAATGGATAAAGTTGCCAATGGTGCAGGACAGTACCCTTCAAAACCTGGCCTCTAATTATATCACCATTCACAGGATAAGCAGTAATTCCAAGGGTTTGAGTGTCTCCGTTTATTTACCGCCGGAGTATGACCCAAAAGCTATTACGGACCTACAACGGATTTCAAAAAATATCATTGAATTGGATCTGAGTGGTATCCCCCTTGGGAATAAGGAACTAGATTTTGTTGCCCTGTGTGATAACTTAGAGTGGTTAGAAATTGATCGTACGCCTATAACGGATGCTGAATTCACTAAGTTGCGAGGCCTTACCCAGCTTAAAATGCTAAAAGCGTATAGTACAAGCATTAGCGATGAGAGTATTTCGGTGTTAAAGGCGCTAAAAGAACTTAAAACTCTCTATGTATGGGACACACAACTGTCGGCTTCCGGTCTTGCCCAATTAAAAGAATCTTTGCCCAACTTAGAAATAAATGTGGGCAGTAATGCTGAATTAAAAGCTGAAGTGGCTAAGAATGGGAATAATCTTTAGTTTATTCCCGAGTAGGAATTGTTATGGGTAGGTTTTACTGTTTTTAAGGCAAAAAGATACCTCTGAAAGACAATTATTAATGCCAGAAGAATGGTAGTATTAGGATAAGTAGGGATAGATAACCTTACGAATTAACCTAAGTCCCAAATCGTAATTAAGGGTCAAACTTACAACCTCTTGTTGCCGCCCAATCCTATAAATGCATATAAAAGCATCTTGTATCGCTCACCCAATTTACTTCTTAACACGCCAAAAGCCTTTGTAATTTGAGCTTCAACAGCTTTTATTGAGATATTTAGATGTTGGGCTATTTCCTTATTGGTGAGGCCTTCTTTTTTGCTGAGAATGAAAATTTCCCTGCATTTTGGGGGTAGTTTGTCAATTTCAGCGTTCATGATCTTGATCATTCGCGCTAAGTCATTCTCATTGGTTTCCTCTACTACCTCCGTTAGGGCCTCTACATATTTGTTTTGTAAAATCATGTTGGCTTTATGCTGCTGGTAGTGATTTACAAAGGCGTTGTAAACGGATTTATACAGAAAGCTCTGAAGCGATAAATCTGGATTCAATGTTTTTCGAGATCTCCAAGTGTTTAAAAATACATTTTGAACAATATCCTGTGCAGTATCTGCATCCCCAGATAATGTTAGCGCATAGGCATAGAGTCTTCTCTGGTAGGTGTCCAACAACGTCATATACGCTTTTTCATTTCCATGAATAAGCTGTTCGGTTAAATCTTCATTATCAATTTTCCTCATAGATTGGTTGGTATCTGGCAAGTAAATCTATAAATAATTATATGAATTAAAAAAAAATCATAAAAAAGGTAGGGTATTGCAAATCTGCTCTGTATTACTATAAAGAACAATACAAAATGATTCCTCAAGAAGTAGAACATCTTATTATAAAATTCCTTTCTAAATCGGCAAGCGCTGAGGAGTTGGATAGGCTGAATACCTGGATTCAGGATGCAGATAATGAGGATGTTTTTAAAGAATATGTAAAAACTCATTTCGCCACTACCTTGGCTATGAACAATCCCGATCTAAAGGAGGTGAGAACAAATCTGCTAAAGGAGATAAGAAGTGAAACAAATAAAAGTAGGACTAGGTTTAAATCTGTCTTTAAATATGCCGCCATGGCAATTTTATTCATTGGCCTAGGCTATTTTATACAGAATGAATTGACAGGGGCTGATACTAAAGAAAATATAGCGCCAAAAATAGATGCTATAACCCTACAGCTCGGGAATGGAGAAATTAAAGTAATCTCGGGAGAAGGGACCTTAGAAGTATTGAGTGAAGAAGGGACTGTATTAGGAGTGCAGAAAGGGCAGAAATTGGTCTATGAAGAACAAGGGACCCGTGAGGAAGTAAGTTATAATACCCTAAGGGTTCCCAAGGGGAAACAGTTTTATATTGAATTGGCAGACGGCACAGAAGTACACCTAAATGCAGAAAGTTCCTTAAAATACCCTACTACCTTTTTAGCTGGTGAAGAGCGAAAAGTCTTTTTAACCGGAGAAGCATTTATGGAGGTGGCTCATGATCCCAATATCCCCTTTGTGGTTAATACGGGGCAGTTAGACGTAAAGGTTTATGGCACCAGTTTTAATATTGCCAACTACCCGGAGGACGAGTCAACCGAAGTAGTTCTTGTTGATGGTTCGGTGAGTCTAAGAGGTACATCCAATTCCCAGGAGGTAAAAGAGGAGGTGTTTTTAGAACCAGGTTTCAAAGGAAATTTTGATAAGGAGGTAGGCTCGGTGGTAAAGGAGAAAGTAAATACCTCGCTATACACCTCATGGAAAAGTGGAAATCTAGTATTTAGGGACCTTTCCTTCGATAAAATCATACAAAAGCTAGAGCGGAGTTACAATGTGGTAATCATCAATAACAATAAAGCTTTGGCCAAGGAAACCTTTAATGCCACTATTGAAACACAACATGAAACCATTGAACAAGTGCTCAACTACTTTAATAAAGTATATGAGATAGATTATATCATCGTAGAAAATAAAATAGTAATTAAATAATGATAAAGCCCATGAAATGAGCAGTTTAATGTAAACCGAAGCACATATAGCTATATGTGAAAGTATAAGAAATCATGGAAATAAAACGGGAAATGCTGGAACATTCCCCGCTTTGAAAACGTGATTAATTTAAATATAACCACTAACAAACACCTAAAGTTATGCAAAAACCACCAATATCGAGGGGGAATTTCCCTTGGTGCTTAAATTTTAAAGTAAAAATGAGGTTGTCACTTCTATTTTTATTAACTCTATCCTTCGCAATGCAGGCAAATTCGACCTATTCGCAGCAAACCAAAATATCCTTGGATATGGAGGCTGCCACCATAGCGGCTGTGATGGATGAAATTGAATCGAAGACCGAATTTAAATTTTTCTTCAATACCAAGACGGTCGACCTAAAGAAACGGGTAAAAATAAATGTAAAACAGGCGTCTGTAGAAGAGGTGCTGAAGCAGCTTTTTAAAGGGATGCATATTTCCTTTGAAGTAGATGATAGGAAAATCCTCTTAAAAAAACAGCCAGTAAGCCTTAAGGATGTATCCGATAATCCTTCCCATGGGCTAGTTGAGATGCAACTTCAGGTTACGGGAACGGTGTCCGATGATCAGGGGCAGCCCCTTCCAGGTGCTAGTATCGTAGAAAAAGGGACTACCAATGGGACGCAGACCGATTTTGATGGGAATTTTAATTTAGAAGTTGCCAGTGAAAATTCGGTTTTGGTAGTTTCTTATATTGGGTTTTCTACCAAGGAAATTCCGGTAACCGATGGAACAATCCTTACTATAACCTTGGAAGAAAGTGCAGCGGGATTGGATGAGGTGGTCTTAGTAGGGTATGGTACTCAGCGTAGAAGTGATGTAACTGGATCGGTTGCCAGTATAAAAAGCGATCAATTGAGTAAAGCCCCCATCGGTCAGGTAAGTAATTCATTGCAAGGCTTGGCTAGTGGAATGGAAATTGTTTCTGATGGAGGTTCTCCTGGTGCATCACCAGTGATTCAAATTAGAGGAACAGGAAGTATCAACTCTTCAAACCCACTTATAGTAATTGATGGGGTACCATCGGGCCAACTCTCGGATATAAATCCGAACGACATTGAGCAAATTGAAGTGTTAAAGGATGCTTCCTCCGCTGCTATATATGGAACTCGGGCTGCAAATGGAGTGATTCTGGTAACCACCAAATCCGGGAGACTTAATACAGATACCAAGATTAATCTTAATGTTTATTCAGGAATCTCAGAAGTTAGTAATAAGCTAAACCTATTAAAGGCTAATGACTTAGTTATGCTTAAAAAGGAACGCTACGCAAATGATGGCATTACACCCAATGAATTCTGGAACAATAACTACTACACAGTTAATAGAACTGACTGGCAAAATAGTTTATTTCAAACAGGACATTTTCAAAATGTTGACCTTGGAATTTCTGGAGGGAACGAAAGATCATCCTATCTAACAAGTATGGGATACTATAATGAGGAAGGAATAATTTTAAGCTCTAAATTTGAAAGATTATCCGCTAGATTCAATTCTACTCACCGCCTTTCTGATCGACTTAAAATAAATCAAAACTTTCAGTACAGCTATAAGAATTGGTATAACCCCAATACTAGTTCTGTTTATTCTGGGGTTTTATGGCAAGCGCTGAGATTTAACCCGGCTATTCCCTCCATTGATGAGAATGGTGTTTGGGGGTCAGCAGCTGCTAACAATGAATTGGGAGACATTAATAATCCGGTTTATGAGTTAACTACAGAGGATCATACAAAGAGAAACCATAATCTTTTAACTTCACTGTCTTTGGAATATAAGGTTTCGGATGATCTAATACTCAAAGGAAATGTAGGTTTAGATGGAAATCTATACAAGGCAAAGGATTTCTTTCCAAGTGTAACCGAACAGATGAGGCGTAGAAACGATGCTGAATTAAGCATTACGCAAGAATCTAATTACACCCTACTAGGGGAAGCGTATTTAAATTATTCCAAATATGTTGGAAATCACAACTTTGAAATTGTTGCGGGAGTATCCTCTCAAAGTAGTAAGGGAGCGTATCAATATACTTCTAAACGCGGTTTTGGTGATGAGACATTAAATCAAATAGTTTTCGATAATGGCGCAACTATGAATTCGATAACAGGTAATTTTAATGTTCCTGAAAAATTAGCCTCTGTGTTTGGCCGTGTTAATTACGCATATCAAAATAAATACTTATTAACCGCTACTTTACGCTCAGATGGTTCTTCAAAATTTGCAAAAGGGAATCAATGGGGATATTTCCCGGGATTTTCAGTGGGTTGGAAGCTTTCAGAGGAAGAATTTCTTAATGAAGTTGATTTTTTGAGTGATTTAAAAGTTAAAGGAGGATGGGGAAAATTGGGAAATCAAGAAGTTGCCGATTTACAATACTTAACCCTTATTCAACGTAATATAGACTACGGAAATAAGTATACGTTCGGAACAGAAAAAGTTGGTGGTGCCTTAATAACAAGTTTGGGAAACCCAATGATTACCTGGGAAAAAACTGCGATGACCAATATCGGGCTTGAGTCCTCTTTTTTTAATCATGCGCTCTTTACAAATATAACATGGTTTGATAAGCGAACTACGGATATGTTGATTCCTTCTGTGATGATGGGCTCTATCGGTAGGGCAACTATTCCAGATTATAATATAGGAGAACTAAGAAACTGGGGATGGGAGATTGAAGTTGGATACCGTAAAACCTATCCATCGTCTTTATCTTATAATGTTGGTATGAATCTAACCTTAATTAAAAATGAGGTTTCCAAGTTGTACGGGAATAACAATTATATAAGTTCAGTTTTCTACGGGAGACAGTCCCAAGAGATTTCTAGGACCTATGAATCTATGCCTCTTGCCTCATTTTTCGGATGGAAGACAGATGGGATTTATCAGAATCAAGCGGAAGTATCGTCGGATCCAAACATTTCAAATGATCCCCGCAGAGATGATATAACTCCAGGAGATGTACGATTCTTGGATATTAATGCTGATGGTGTTATAGATGAAAAAGATCGTACCTATTTAGGGGATCCCAATCCCAATGCTATCGTAGGATTGCAGTTAGGGGTGGATTACAAAAAGTTTTCACTATCGGCCAATTTCGTTGGTAATTTTGGTGCTGAGCTCTATAACGCCGATCGTATGCAAGGCCTAGATCCCACATATTCCTATAATATGTACGAGGAAACTTTAAATAGATGGCATGGTGAAGGTACCAGCAACAGTATTCCTAAAATGAGTACGCAAAGGACAAATCTAAATCACAGAACGTCCGATTTATTTATTGAGAGTGGAGATTTTGTAAAGTTGAAAACATTAACACTGGGTTACCAAATAACACCAAAGAATAGCATATTGTTCGATGACTTATCAGTCTATATAATGGCCGAAAACTTATTTACGATTACTGGTTATTCTGGATATAACCCGGAAATTGGATACTCGGACGGAAACCTACAAAGGGGAGTGGACTACGCAAACTACCCATTTAGTAGAAAACTTAGCTTGGGCTTTAGATTCACCTTTTAAAAAGAAAAAATGAAAAAATATATAACAATACTAATGTTACTACCAGTTTTCATAATGATTTTATCATGTGAAGAAGTGCTGGAAATTGATGTTAAAGGAGTCTACACGGAAGAAAACTATTTTACCAACGAAAAGGCCGTCGTAGATGCTGTAACAGGTTTATATGGTATCTTAATTACAGAAGATTTTGTGGCACATGCAGATTACACTTGGGATATTTGTTCTGATGATGTTTACCGTGCCGGAGATCATTCTGAAGATGAGGCCATTGAGACCTTTACTTTTGATGCTTCCAATCCTCAAATTAACCAAGGATGGAAATGGAAGTATGAAATGATTTCGAGGGCAAATAATATTCTGTTAAATGTAAAGCAGATGGAGAATATATCCTCCGATATAAAAAATAGAAGTTTAGGGGAGGCTTATTTTTTTAGAGCCTTTGCTAATTGGTGGCTATATCTTCCATATGGAGAATTCCCATTAATAATGGAAGAAGATGTGGTGTCGGCAAATTATAATAAGCCTAAATCCTCTGTAGAAGAAGTTTTAGCTCACATTGAAAACGATCTGAAAGAGGCAGCTAATCTGCTTCCAGAAATTGCATCAGCTAGTAGAGTAAATAAAGGTTCGGCCTATGCTTATTTAACCCAATTATACATGCATTGGTCTTCCTACCCAGGTAATGAGGATAAGTTAGACCTAGCTATTGAAAATGGAGAAAAGGTAGTTGGAAATAACAATTATCAGCTAAGTGCAAATTTCCAGGATAATTTCAGACAAAAAACCACGGCTACGCCAGAAATGTTACTGTATGTAGCATCTTCTAGCGATTGGCGAAATAGCGCTACAATCTATTATTTTAGTCCGCGCCATTTAGGAGGGTGGAATTTCTTTCACCCAATGAAAAGTCTATTTGATGAATTTGGAGCGGATAAAAGACGAGAGGCCACCTTGTGGGCTGATGGAGATGAAATAGATCTTGGAAATAGCACCATAGTGTATGATGGTAATACTTCTGAAACTGGATATCATTTTAATAAATACACCACCTTTACGGCTGATGGTAAATTAAATTTTGATTTGCTTATACCCTTAATGAGAAGTAGCGATGTTTATCTATTGGTTGCTGAGGCTAAAATAAGGAAGAATGGTATTGGGGCTGGTGATAGCGAAATTAATATGGTAAGGGAAAGAGCTGGAGCCGAACCCTTAATCAATGCAGGTAAAGATGACCTAATAAAAGAACGCAGATTAGAGCTGGCTGGAGAGAATAGAAGGTTTTTTGATTTGGTTAGGTGGGACCGTTTAGGTTGGGTGAATATTGCCGAATTATTAAGCAATCCAGATGCTGTTCATCATGCAGATTTTAATAGGATTGATTTTGAAAGCCCAAAAAACTACTTTTTTCCATTACCTCAAGTGGAAATTGATAAAAGTAATGGTGTATTAAACCAAAATGAAAATTATTAAAATTCTGAAGATAGGAATTACAAAAACCTTTAGCAACAATAGATACCGCAAGGATTCGCAATCCATTGGAATGTTTAATACATCACTCCCCAAAGATTGTGGATAGGCTTGTTATATGATGCGTTTAAGGATGTTAGAAGAACAAAAATTATACGATAAATGTGTTTTACCTAGTAGGATACATTTATCGTTCTTCTATATTCCAATTCTAGGCTTTGTTCCTATTTGGTATCGTAAATTAAAACTGAAATGAAAGAAACTATATTAAAATTTAACCTCTTGGTAATCGTATTTGCCTTTTGCTTATGTCCTTTATATGGGCAAAAAATTAAAGAAGATGCACAAAGTGAATATCGTTTAATAGCGCATAGGGGAGGGGTTGTAGATAGTAATACCGCCGAAAATAGTATAGAAGCATTGAAAAAAGCTTCCAACTCTGGATATTGGATGGTCGAAATTGATTTGAGGCTTACTAAGGACAGTGTATTGATTATCCATCACGACTCAAATTTTAAAAGGTACTTTGGGGTAGATCTAGCTGTTTCGGAAATGGAATGGGAGGAAATCAAAGAGTTGAACGGCGTATTTGGAAATAAGGTACTATCGTTTGAAGAAGCGCTAAAATTCTGCCAAGAAAACAACCTACAAGTGATGGTCGATAATAAAATAAGAGGGAAGGATGATCGATTATTTGGTAGCGTAGTGGAGCTATTAGAGAAATATGAACTTTTAGAAAATGCCCTGATGATCGGAACAGAAGAATCTACACCATTCTTTACAGGGAAAGTAAAATTAAGCTGTACCCGCCAACAGTTAGAAGAAAATATGTTGAAGTCTGATTTTAATTCAAATAATTATTATTTGTTTTCCGGGAATATTTCCAAAGAAGATGTGGAATGGACTAAAAGTCATGGGATTTTAACCGTTGGTGTAGTTAATGAGTGGACCTTTAAAGAAGAGTCTGTGATGGAAAAAGCCCAAGAAGGAGCAGATCGGCTGAAAGAGGCGGGAGTAAAGCATTTTCAAATTGATTCTATGTTCGAATCCTTTTTTAGGTAGATTAAATAATAACAGAAACTATCCCATAAACTTGGGAGCCTAAAGCAATAGGGGAAGGCTACAAGTGTATTTAAAAGGCTTATAGCTTATTTAATTCTATGGGGCGAAAACCTACTTGGGACCAAGTGGAGTAGGGGGGCTATTAGGCTAGGTATGCACGACATATAAAATTAACCGTTGGTGTTCCCTTGATTGATTAAAGAAATCTCTTACGATTCTGTTAATCAGATTAAATTTGCTAAGTTAGGCGCTTAAAATTCCCATGGAATGTTATTTAAGACCATTGGCACTAAACATAAGCACAAGATCATGATATATAAAACTACCATTTTCCTATTTCTGTTTTTAACATTATTCTCTTGTAAAACTGCAACGGATAAAGATGAAATCCCCGCAAAGGCAAAGAATGTGATTCTTTTGATAGGAGATGGTACTGGTTTGTCACAGATATCAGCCGCTTTTTATTTTAAAGATACCAGTCCAAATTTTGCACGATTTAACTCAATAGGACTTATTAACACCGCTTCATCACGACAAAATATTACGGATTCTGCAGCAGGTGCAACAGCATTTGCCTCAGGAATAAAGACGTATAATGGGGCCATTGGTGTGGCTAATGATGCGAGTGAAGTAAAAACTTTGGTTGAGATTGTATCGCCGAAAAACATTAAAACTGGTGTGATTGCCACGTCATCGATACAACATGCTACTCCCGCGAGTTTCTATGCTCACGTAATAAACAGGGGACTCTATGAAGATATTGCGGTGGATATGGTCCATTCTGATATTGATTTTTTTGCAGGAGGTGGTAGAAAGTTTTTTAATAAACGAAAAGATGGGCAGAATTTATTGGGGGACCTAGAAGCAAAAGGTTTTGGAATAGATACTTTGGCGCTAGGTAACTTTGAAGAAGTTAAGCAATATTCAAAAATGGCCTATATATTGGCCGAAGATAGTATGGATCCTGTAGCGAAAGGTCGTGGTGACTTTTTACCTAAAGCAACCGAATTAGGAATACAATTCCTTAATAAGGATGAAGAACATTCTAATTTTTTCATCATGATAGAAGGTTCTCAGATAGATTGGGGAGGTCATGCCAATGATGCGGACTATCTTATTTCAGAGCTAATTGATTTTGACGACGCCATAGGTGTGGCCTTGGATTTTGCCGAGAAAGATGGGAATACATTAGTACTAGTAACGGGGGATCACGAAACCGGAGGATTTACCCTATCATCAACTCCTAAGCAAACTGAAGAAGGCAAATCTTATAGTGATTACAATGAAATTACGGGGACTTTTTCTACCACTGGGCATTCGGCAACATTAATCCCTGTGTTTGCTTATGGCCCCGGATCTGAAGCATTTTCTGGAGTCTATGAAAATACTGAAATTTTTCACAAGATAATGGAAGCCACTAATTGGAGTAATAGGGATTAAAATCTTTTGCATAAACACAACAATTGATCTTGATCCCCGCTTCTTTGAAGTAAACTTCGGAAGGTTTCTATGAATAAGGGATTCACTTCGTGCATCCCAGATGGGTATCCTGGGCAATCATAGAAACCATCACCCGCTACGCGTATTCCGTTTTTTGTTTCCCTCCGCTTCTTAGAAGTAAACTTCGGAAGTTTTTAAGAATAAGGGATTCACTTCGTGCATCCCAGATGGGGAATCCATTACAATCATGGAAACCATAACAAGCTATCGCTTGTTGTTTTTTTGTTTTCCTCCGCTTCTTTGAAGTAAACTTCGGAAGCTACAGAAAACAAAAAACCCATAACTCTCGTTATGGGTTTCCTTTTGCGGAGAAAGAGGAACTGCAACTTAAACTGTAAGTAGTTGGTAAACAGTAGTTTACGGTTAGGGTAATTTTCCTACTCACCGAATCCCGCCCTTTCTCGCTAAAACCACTTGTAACGTGCTGATTTTTAACATGTTGCAGTGATGAGTTTTGAGGGCTAAATCAAGGTGCAAAAGATTTTCCCAAATTATTGTAATTGAACTTGACTGAAAGTTAGAAACCGGGTTTAACAAATATTTAACTGAGTTGACTCCGGGGGTTCGAAAGTTTGACTCCGAGGGTTCGAAAGCATACATAAAAATATTTTAATCCTTTGAATATTACTCTTTGATGGAGTGGGTGCAAATTTGTTATTATTAGGGTTAGCAATAACAGGAAGCCTTTTATTTTGCCAATTCCCAAGAATGGAGAGTGCTCATTTCGATACTAAAAAAAACTACTAATTTAGTGTTATAAGGGTTTTCAAAAACAATTTCCTCATTGTTAGCTGTGAAGGAGGACCCTGGAATACTTTGGATTATGTGATATTGGGCATACAATACATAACTAATAGTCATAATTCCAATACAATAGAGTCAAGTAAAATGAATTTACCGCCTACCTTCATGGAAAGAATTTAAAACTCAAAATATTTTGTAGTTATACTAATTATTATGTTTATGTGGGTATGAATTTGCGACTATAAGGAGGCTGAAAACGAGGTGTTAGAAAGTTGATGGAATTAATTAATCAGCTTAAAGGCCGTTTATATTTCCTTATCCTGCTCTTTTTCATGACCCTTTTGGAAAGACCGGATTATGAGGTTTACTTCTCGCCTTACATCCTCAATATAAGTGTCCAAAGTAAGGCTGTATATTATTTTTTTAAAAGATGGTATATTGAAAAACCTCATTTTATGGGTGTTAATGTAAGAGATAATTTCAATGTCGGGGTATAGGGATAGGGAGGGAAGTGTAAGAGGATTACCTTCCAGATGGGAAGAGATACCTGCTACTTTTCCTTTATCCACTATAAGGTCCTCTAATCCAAAAGCCTTACTTAATTCTTTTTTTTGCAGCTGACTTAAGGATTGTCTTACCAATGCCATTCTTATAGCATCTGCCGATAATCCAATAGGCTTCCCCAAAGCCCGGTATGGGCTTTTATTTTTGATCTTATAAAGTAATATAGCATCATAAAAATCCATGAGTACCACTATATATAAGTTGTCTTAGGATAATTTAATATAGAACAATTTAGTTCTGTATCGAACATATGTTTTATTTTTGGATCTACAGGAAGGTTCAGGCTGACTAATTAAGTGCTGCCCTTATAATTTAATAAAAAATGGCTATTCTACCTTATGAACACTAATCAATTTTTACCTACATAAGTATTTTTGAGACCTCGGGAATCTGAGTTAATCCGAATTTATGGCCTAAGTATGTTTTAGAGTTTCATCTAAAATATTTTCGATAAACAGTATTATTAATGGAGGCATTATGATTTAGCTGGATTTGTTTAATTGAGTTAATTAACGAGGGCGATTGCAAGAATTTTCTTTTCTAAATAGCAAAACTTAGGCCTTATTTCAAGAAAAATCTTACGTATCTTGCTGTATTCATTATAATAGACATTTAATTTCATACGATGAGATGGACAACATTAATTTTAGTGTTTACCTATTTTCAATGTTTTTCTCAAAACGTTGTTTATGATAGCTTATACAATAAAATAACCAAAGAGTTATTGGCCTCCAGACCAGTTAAAGCCTTAGTAGATACAGAGCAGCTTTACCAATTATCTAATAGTGAATTAGAAAAAGTGAAGGCTTTACTGCTAAGAGCCCATATCTTACGCCAGCATGGATTAAAAAAAAAGGCCATAAAAGTGGTCGAACAGGCAGAGAATATCGCTTCTAAATCAGGTGAGAATTTTTGTATAGCAAGATCAAACGGAATGTTATCTACCTTATATCGTGAAAGTGGAGTTATTTTGTTGGGGAAACGTGCTCTCAGCAAAGCTATTGAGGCTAGTAATAATATAGAAAATATTGATGACTCATTCAGGTTTCGTGCTAATCTCCAACAAGAGTTAGCATACTATGCAATGGAAGAGGGAAAATACGGAAAAGCTATAACTTCATTAGAACAGGGAAAAAAGTATTTTAATGAAATTGAGAGAGATAGTACTATTCTATTCCATTTATCGGTAACCAATGAGTTGATAGGTAAAAATTATTTGCGCTTGCAGAATACAGACTCAGCTTTTTACTATTTCCAAAAGGCAAAAGATGATCTACATAATTCCGCATTTTCCAAAAGTCCATTAAAAGGATTTATATATAATGGACTAGGGGAAGCCTATTTACTTGAAGGGGATTTTGAAAATTCCTATATCCAATTAGAAAAAGCCTTAAACATTGCTGAAGCTTCTAATTTTTATAATTTAAAAGTAGAAGTTTACAAAACGTTTCAAGACTATTATAAAGCTTTAAACGATAATAACAACTATATTCTTTATAACGAAAAGCGGGAGGAATTAACTTTAATGGAAGAGCAGAACCGAAAGGAAATTGCCAATCAATTGCTTCAAACATTAGAGGAAAAGCAGCTGGAATTGGAAATGGAATATAGAAAATACATTATGGTTTTAATGTGCTTGATTCTATTTGTTTTCTTGCTGTTTTTCGGTGCTCTTCTATATCGAAAAAAGAAGAATGGAAAAAACACTCAAAACCCTTCTCTTAAGAATGATATGAGATCTAAAAAAGAAAATAAATCTACTGGTTGTTATAAGGATAGTAGATTTATGCCCAAGGAAACTGAAAATTATATATTGGGTAAATTAGAGCGATTCGAAAGTTCGAATGATTTCTTGGACAAGAGTATTTCCTTAACAACCCTAGCAGCCAAAATTGAAATTAATACACGATACTTGTCCTATGTAATAAAAGAACATAAGCATACGGATTTTACTACGTATATTAACGAATTGAGGATAAGTTATATAGTTGATCGCTTAAAAAAGGATCCCGATTACTTACAATATAAAATAAGCTACCTTGCTGATATATGCGGATTTGCCTCCCACGCCAGATTCTCCGTTACCTTCAAAAAAATTACAGGGATAGCTCCCTCCGAATTTATTGAATGTTTAAAGATTAATACCACATAAAAGATGGGGACTAAATAAGTAATGCAATACTTAAATCTTCAGTGGTTCATAATCTTAGGATAATTTAAAAAGTGTTATGCCATTACTTACCTTAGTTCGCTATGCTTCTAGTGCTCAATTATCCGTAGGTGTGAGCTTTGTATATGACTCCCATTAAATTTCCTTAGACAATCCTTAACTTCTTGTAATTTATTTAGGAGAAAGAGGGGGGTACGGGTAAAAGTTTCTAGCCATAACCATTGTTTTAGGTAAATACTAACTTCAGAATGTAGAGATACTTACTTTCAACTATAATATGTCCTAGAAGCCTCTAACTAACACGATGGAATTTCTATGGCGATGCACTCTACCATTGTAACCACATTTTCTTGCAACTAAGACTCCTGAATATTATCCTACTATTCAGTACCACCTCCTTTAATTCATTTAGACTGTACCTAGTTTTTATGTGCTTTTTATGTGTTCAAATCGTAAATAAACACACTTCAATGTAGTTGAAAAAACAAACATTCCCCTATAAATTCTGACAATTCCAAACATATTATTGGTTAGGCTCGTTGTTGGGAAGATGGGAACAAGCAACAGCCTTAGATTATGATTTTAAGCTTGTTAGAGGATGGATTTAAGCTTTATGTTTTACATAAAATCAATAGTTGAAATCTACATGGATTACGCTATACATAAATAATCCGATTGTTTTTTAAAATAATATTAGTGCAATTTTGCTTCTCCATTATTAACGAGAAAACCTGCAATAACGTGTCAAAAATAGCAACTATTGTGTGTAGGGTAATTACTATTCGTTGTACGTAATAAAAAAATCGTTGAACAATCTTAAATTTAATAAATCATTCATGAGAAAAACTACAGTTATAGCCGTTACCTTTTTATTGGCTCTGTTTAATACAATAAATGCCCAGGTAGGGATTGGGACTCCAATACCCAGTGACGCTAGTATGTTAGATATTGTGGCTACTGATAAGGGGGTCTTAATACCTAGAGTGAAACTAACAAGTACAATTATTTTTGAGCCTATCACTGGAGATAAGGTGGAGAGTATACTTGTCTATAATACGGAGTCTTCTAGTGTAGATTCCGCAAATCCTGTTAAACCTGGTTTCTACTATTGGCAAGGTAATGAATGGCAGCGTATTGTTACTCAAGATGAATTGGATGAGGCTATAGCCAATTTAGGGGATACCTTTAATATATCCTTCGATAGGCTTCACGATCTGATTAACTATATAGTTCCGACTAATCCAAGTAACGAGGATGATAATGGGAACCCTATTGTTGTAGACGATCATTCTACTGTAGTTTGGGATGAGACTACCAATTCCTTTTATGTAGTAGCTTATGATGCAACTGCCCAAACCTATGTGAAAAATCTTATTAATCTAAATGCACTGCTAGCAGGGATTGAAACTAATACCTTTATTCGCGTTAATGCTAATGCGGGCGCCCCAGATACGTATCATTTCTTTTCAGAGGCCGCTATTAAGGCATGGTTGTCTGTAGAAGCAAATGTCGGAAAAGATCCTGTTACCGATATGCCAATAGGACCAGACGTAGTTACTATTAATGTAGTGGGCGATGTGGTAGCTAACTTCGAGTATGTTTTAAATCAGAAGATTACTTACGAGGGAGAAGAGCTTACCATAGAACAAGTTATACAGAATATTTCTTCTGAAGTGGATGGAAATGTAATCTATAAGGAAATAAATCCAGGCGAATGGGTTTTTCAATATTACAATGCCTCCACAAATCAGTATGAAACAATTAGTTTATCAGAGTTAGTTCAGAATTCAGAAAGTAACACCTTCATTAAAAAAGTTGAGGCGGTAATTGCTGCAGACGGAACGGTTACTTCACCAACTGTTTATTATTACTTTTCTGAAACAGCTATTAAAGATTGGTTGGCGGCAGATATAACTAATATTAATCCCGAGATCAATATGCCAAATACTGCGGATGGTGTTGTGGCGATAACGGTTACTGCTGATGACGTAGCAGCTAACTTTGAGCAAGTTTTAAATAAATCTATCACCTTTGAAGGGGAACAACTAACTGTGGAGCAGGTTATCCAAAAGATTTCTTCGGTAGCCGGAAATGTCATTTACACCGAGGTGGATGGTGAGATGGTATTCCAATACCACAATGGAACGGAGTATGTGACGATAAATTTGGATCAAATAGTTCAGAGTTTAGAGAGTAATACATTTATTCGAAAGGTAGAGGCTGTAGTTGAGCCTGATGGTACGGTTACTTCTCCATCAGTATATTATTACTTTTCAGAGGAAGCTATTAAAAATTGGTTGGCTGCTGGTACCGGCAATACCATTGAAAATATGCCTAACAATGCTCAAGGAGTGGTAGCTATAACGTTGGCTGATGACGTAGCCAATGACTTTGATCATATCTTAAATCAAACTATTACCTATAAAAACAATCAGCTTACTATTGAGGAAGTAATCCAAACGATTTCTTCTGAAACAGATGGAAATGTGATTTATGTAAATGACAAGGATTCAACTGACCCTAATGCAGGGGATGAATGGGTGTTTAAATACTATGATACAACAACAAGTCAGTATGTCACTATCAATTTGGGAGATTTGGTTACTAATAATGAAACTAAAACTAAAATATCCCGTGCAGTCATAAGTACTGATGGTGAGGCGCCTACTTATGAAGATTCTACAACAGAATCTTCGCCTACAGCAGCTGGGCAGATACTATATAAATACGAGGCAGAGGGTGGTAATATCAACTATTTAAACCTAACTGAAGACATGCTTCACTCAATTGAGAATAACGAATCGATTAAAAATGCGATTACGAATATTCTTAATGAAGGCGGGAATGTTCTTTTTGGAGACGTTACCATTGGTGGAACAAATTATACGGGAGTATTACATTACTACGACGAAAATGGTGACGCACAACTTATAGATGTTTCTAAGACCTTAATTCAGAATCTAATTGACAACTCTACGCAAGTTCAGGAATTAAAGAACGTATTAGGAAATAAGTATGTAGAGAATACTTTGATCTATACAGGTGATACAATAGATGGTAAAGTTGTGGCTGCGTATAAAACAACCACTACAATAGGTTCGCATACAGCGGTAACCGGTGGGATTTCTTTGCCGCAAGCTCCATCAGGGGTGGTTTCTATTTCTCTTTATCAGAACGGGAATCTAATAACTAATTTAACTACAGACCATGTGATCTCTGGAAACAATGTAGATTTTAATATAGGAGTTGGGAATCACTATCAAGTGTTGCCTGAAGGGTCTTATGAGGTGATTATAGAATTCACTGTAGTACAATAAAACTAAGTGCTAGTAAACTTTAAATGCTCCCCGCTTATAAGTGGGGAGCATATATAAATTGTTATTGGTCATGTTGCAGGTGTGTGTCATGCTTTAAGAGGGTAGGAAGGAAGACAAAACCAAAAGTTAGAAACGATTTTAGAATGAAGAGATCTTTACGTAATATATTTTTCCAGCATAAAGCGATTTGGAGACTGGGTGTGTTATTTCTGGCTCTTACAGGGATGCCTCAACAAAGTAGGGCGCAGACCAAGGTGCTTGCGAATGAAATCACCTATACCAGCGGGAAGAAAGGGGGAATTAATACTTCGCCTACGGTAGAAAATCCTAATAATTCACTTTCTGATAATGATGATTATGCAAGGTTATTAGCTTCTCCGGGACTTGCTGCAGGCTTAGGATCCTATAAAGGGATTATTGAACTGAAATTTGCTCAAACTCTCCCTGCAGATAGGTGGTCCTATGTGCGCATGGAAGGAGACTCTGATCTCTTTAGAGCACTACTTGGTGGAAGTTTAGGGAATACATTAGGAACTGTACTTGGAGCAGTACTTATTGGAAATCAAGAAGTTATTATTGACGCTCGAATGGGAAGCACTTCAGTGTTTTCTCGTTCTAGCACCTTAGGCTTTGGTACAGATCGTGTAAAATTAATCCAAGATGGAGGTGGAAATAACTACCTCGCAATCCGTCCGGCTAACAATTATGACCGACTTCGTATCACTAATCAGATTGGTTCGTTGTTAGGAGTTGGAAATGAAAAGACATTAGATGTTTACAATGCATTTTATTATGAAGACACTGGAGACGACTGTGGTCGCCCATTTGCTACCTCTTTTGATGGTGGCGGGGGAATTGGATTGGAAGTTGCCGATTTAAACGATCAGAATCTTAGTAATGCTATTGATAATGATCTAAATACTTTTTCGCGATTAAAGTCCTCCTCTATTTTAGATGTGAATGTAGCCAGTACACTTTCACAATACTTCTACTTTCCAAGTACTTCGGCAGGAACTACTACAGCAAATATTAAACTTGCCTTAGGTTCTGGAGGTTTGGTAAATACTGATTTATTAGGAGCTGTAGAAATTATCTTTTTCGAAGATAATACTATTGTAAGTAGAAAATCATTACAGAGTAGCTTACTTAATAATACCAATGCACTAACTTTATTAGATAACGGAGACCCAGTAACTTTAACTTTTGCTCCAGGTAAGGCTTTTGATCGTATTGCGATTAAACTTAGCTCGCCAGTAGGAGTGAATTTATTAGGAAATGGGGTTAAAATCTATGACGTACAACGTTATGACGATGCTGCTGGATGTCCAAATCCAGAGATAGCTGCTTTACCATTCCCAACAGAAGACCCATTTGAAAGCGCTTCTTGCGCCAGTTCATTAATCCATTTTGATAATGTAGACTTTGCAGAGCATGCCGTTGATGGTAACAACGAATCTTATGCAACGCTATATGCAGATTCAGGTAACTTATTAGTGAGCGGGTCAACAACAGGTTTTATAGAAATGGATCTAGGCCAAACGGTCCCTGCCAATAAAACAACTTATGTTCGTGTTAATTACGACCAGGATGTTTTGGATAGGTTACTGGGAGGGAGTCTAGGAAAGTTAGTAGGAGATTTAGCGAATAGCTTACTTCTAGGGAATCAGTTTTTTGAGGTGGAAGCGAATAATGGAGATACAAATGTACTAACCGCTACTAGTTCGGATGCATTCGAAGGCACCTCCAATGGTGTGGTTACCTTAGTGCAAGACAATATTGGGCGCTATTATATTGCTATTACCCCAAATGCAGACTACAACCGTGTACGAATTACAAATCATGTAGTAGCAGTGTTGCCTACAGGTAAAAAGGCTTCTTTGGATGTTTATAATGCCTGTTTCGAAATTGGAACAGAATCTTGTTCTCTAGCTAACTTTACTTCTTATAGAGGTGGAGGAGTTGGTTTAAACCTTGGAAATATTTCTAATGTTGGCGTAACAAATGCCTATAGAACCATCAGCGGAAATTCATCGGATTATTCAGAGATTAATCTAGGTGTCGCTGGGTTAGCGGCACATGTATATCAAACGATTTATTTTAGTCAGCCCTCAAAAGCTAATGATAAGGTTAAAATTAGATTGGCAATCGAACCTTCTTCCCCCTTGAGTTTAGATGTATTAGGTAGGTATCAAATTAAATTCTTTAATGGAGCAACGCAAGTTGGAACTTCTGAAACTTTAGAAAGTGGTTTGATTAATAATATAGATGTTGTAGCCTTATTTAATTCGGGTGGCATTGTTGAGTTAGAATATGAACCTACGGGTACTTTTGATCGAGTAGATATTGGGGCAGAATCTATAGCAAGTGTGAATGTAGCTACAGAACCTTTACGGGTTTATAGTGTAGAGCGATATGGAGATAATTGTACATTGACAAACGCTCCTTTCCCTTTTGAAGAGCCTTCTTGTTCTACAACATTAATAGATGCACATAACGCAGACAATCTTCAAAATTTATTTGACGATGATTTCGACAGCTATGCAACTTTAAAATCGGGAGCAGGAGTCCTTTTTGGATTAGGAAATAAATATGAAGCCTATGTAGAAATGGGGTACGAACAACCTGTTTCTGCAGGAACTACATCTTATGTCCGTATAGATTTCGAAGAATCAATTCTTGAGGGCTTGCTTGGCGGAAGTCTTGGAAACGTAGTGTCTGGATTATTAGATGGTTTAGTATTAGGAGATCATTACTTTAAAGTAGAAGTCAAGAATGCCAATGGTGCTGTAATAGAGCACGCAAGTAGTAATCTAGCTTCTACTGGTGGTAATAGCGCCATTCGTGTGGTGCAAGATGTTGCAGGTAGGTATTATATAGCTGTTACCCCTACTGCGGATTATCAGTCTGTTCGTATTACCGATGCCACCAATAGTGCGTTAGGATTACTGGCTCAGCCAAATACTATGAATATTTATGGGATGTGCCACGAAACCAGCCAGGACAATTGTATGGAGGCTTTTGCCACCTCTTATGAAATTAATGGGATAAATCTAACTGTAAATCAATTATCGGGCATGGGTGTAGATAACCCACATTATGCGATAGATAAAAATAGTTCCCAAGGATCACTGATTAGTAATGGAACTTTAGCAGTAGGCGCTTCTACCAAACAATGGATTTTCTTTAATAATGTTTTTGATGCTGACGGAGCAGTAAATATTTCCTTTAAAACTCAAGCTGGAGCAGTAGATCTTGATCTTTTGGGAAGCCTGGAAATAAAGGCCTATTTAGGAGATGTGGAAGTAGCTTCTATAGATTGGCATAATGGGTTTGTAAATGGAGTGAACGTTCTACAACTTTTGAGTAACGGAGCGGTAGTAAACCTACCATTTAAGCCGGGTGTACCTTTCGACCGTATAACCGTAGGTATTAGAACAACTGTTGGTGCATCTGTTTTTCCACCGGTAGAGTTATTTGACGTTGAACCCTGTGTAGTTTTTAACACTAAACTACTGAGCAACCCGAACATCACTAATAAATTAAGAAACTAAATACTAAAACTACGCCCACAGTATGGCTTTTAGCCATAAAATACATATCGCTATGAGAAAAATATTTTTAACCCTAACGATCGCGTTATCTGGATTAAATGCAATTGCACAAACTGGAATTGGAATACCTAGCCCAAATCCATCTACTCAACTTCATATTGAAGCTTCCGATAAAGGGGTATTAATACCACAGGTTTCACTTACAAGCTTAACCGATGCCACTTCTATAGAGGGTGGAAACGTGAATAGCCTATTAGTATTTAACCCTACAGATACCAATAGTTTAGCACCAGGGTATTACTATTGGTTTCAAACAGAGTGGAAGCGCTTAATGCCAAATGGAGATATTTTCGCTAATGTTAAGTACGATGGAACTAACTTTTTCTATTTAAATGATTCTGGCGTTGAAACTCCAATCAGCTTAGAGGATTTAGTTCAGAACTCTGAGACCAATACATTCATCCGTAAAGAAAATGCAGTGGTAGAAACCGATGGTACGGTTACTTCACCAACGGTTTATTACTATTTCTCAGAGGAAGCTATCAAGAACTGGTTGGTTGATCCTGGTAATACCGATATATCAACGATGCCTAATGACGCCCCTGGAGTACTTGCAATAGAAGTTGTTGGAGATATTGCGGATAATTTTGAGTATATCATAAATCAAACAATTACTTACCAAGGGGACGATGTCAGTATCGAGCAAATAATTAAAAATATTTCAGCTGAAGTAGACGGCAATGTGATTTATGTAAATGATAAAAACCCTAACGACCCTAATGCAGTGGATAACTGGGTTTTTAAATATTTCGATGGTAGCAACTACGTTACCATCGAAATAGGAGATTTGATTACAAATAATCAGCTTACATATGAAGTAGCTGGTAAAGATGACTATGTGGTGGTGACTGAAGAAGTTGATGCAAACTCACCTAAACTTACTACTTATAAGATTGATGTGAAAGCGGCTATGCCCAAGTTTTTCTATATGCCTACAATCTTATTTGACACATCCACTCTTGGGCAAAAGACAAAGGATCTGCACGCGGAATACCTAAGCCAATTTACAGGGCAAAATATGGATGTTTTTGTGAAGAATGCTTCTGCACCGGATGAAATACCGCATATTCCAGGACCGGGAGATTTAAACTATTACATCACGGACTATGATAATACCGTTCTCAACAATGTGAGCATTAGTGATAGTGGAATAATGACGTATGATGTGATCAAAAATGCTGGGCAGTACTCCTATATTACCGTGATTTTCGTGGTGAAATAATACTGTTGGAATGGTGCCTAAAGCAGCAAAGATCACAAATAATTTGATTAAGTAAATTCAAAAATATAAAACCATTTTATGCGCTACTTATACCTTCTTATTTTTTTCGGTGGCTCCGTAATGGCTCAGAATGCTAATCTCCATAATAGGGGAGAGGTGTTTGTAAACCCCAATACCCTAGTAAGTATAAGGGCTAGCTTCTTTAATGAAGCTCCGGCAACATTTATAAACGAAGGTCAGGTATACTTTCACGGTGATGTGAAAAACGATGGGGTTTTAGATTTTACCCGAGAAACGGGATTATCTGTTTTTGTGGGGAACAGAAGGCAAATGTTTCATGGAGCACAGCCAATTTACTTTAATAACCTATTACTGGAGAATAATAGTGAAGAGGCACCTTTTCACCTTTATAATGAAATCAATGTATATGGAAGGGTAAACTTCAAGAAGGGTATAGTAAATAATGAAAGCTATGGTGGATCATTTATTTTTAGAGAAAACGCCCATCATACGAATGCATCGGATGATAGCCATGTAAACGGTCAGGTAATAAAAACAGGTGACGAAAATTTTATTTTTCCAGTTGGTGATGACGGGTATTATCGGTTTGCTGGGGTATCTACCATAGAGATACCAACTAATTATCAAACACAATACTTTATTGAAAACACATATGATAAATACCCTCATAGTCAGAAACAAGAAAGCATTTCCTTAATTAATAATTCTGAATACTGGACAATTGTACCGACTGATAATTCAGAAAATGAAATCATGATAACGCTTTCTTGGAGAATGGAAACATCGCCAGAAAACATAATTACAGCTCCACAGGAAGACCGTATTCATATTGCAAGATGGGATGAGGATTTACAAAAGTGGATAGATGAAGGAGGAATTGTCAATGTCGATGAAAAAACAGTAAGTACAGTGGTCAACAAATTCGGTGTCTTCACCCTTGCGAGAGTTAAGGAGGATAAGACCGTACCGTGTGACTTTATAGTTTATAATGCCATTACACCTAACAATGATGGGATGAATGATTATTTCCGCATCGAAATGTCCGATAATTCATGTGCTAAAAATCTAAGTGTTCAAATCTTTAATAGGTGGGGTGTGAAAGTTTTTGAAGCAGATAATTATGGAGTTGGAGGCAATGTATTTAAAGGCTATTCAAACGGAAGAGTAACCCTAGATTCTGATAGGAAACTCCCTCCTGGTACATACTATTACGTATTGAATTTTGAGTATGAAACTGGTAACGGGTTGGATAACCGAAAAGAAGCTGGATACCTTTTTCTTTCCGGAAACTAATTAATGCATATGAAAAATAATATATTCAAAACTTGTGGAGTATTAATCATACTGATAAGTACTCTTACAGTGAATGCACAAAGTGATTCACAGTTTACACAATACATGTATAATGCCATAAGCTTTAATCCTGCCTATGCCGGGAATCGTGGTTCATTAACCATGATGGCAATGTATCGAAACCAGTGGGTTGGATTGGAAGGGGCGCCTGAAACACTAAGTTTTTCCATTCACACACCTGTAGGAATTAAGCGTGTTGGGCTTGGGTTAGGTGTTACCAGTGATAAAATCGGTCCATCCTCAGAAAACACAATCACAACGGATTTTTCCTATACCGTTCAACTGAATAGGGAAAATATGAAGTTGTCATTTGGTATGAAAGCAGGACTCAATTTACTGGAAATAGATAAAAACAAATTGATGATCCATGATCCGAATGACCATCATTTAGAGAATAGAAATGTGGCAGCTCCGGTAATAGGAACAGGCCTTTATCTTCACACCGATCATTGGTATATTGGCCTATCTACTCCAAACATTCTTGAAACGGAAGCGTATGATGATATTAAAGTCTCCACGGCTGCAGAGAAGATGCATTTGTATATGACAGCAGGATATGTTTTTGATCTCAATACGGAACTTAAGTTTAAGCCTGCAGTATTAACAAAAGCAGTCTTAGGAGCGCCATTAAGTGTGGATATATCTGCAAATTTTCTTGTTAGGGAACGTATAACATTTGGGGCCGCATACCGGTGGGATGCCGCTGTAAGTGCTTTAGCTGGCTTTCAAGTCAGTGAGAATATCATGATAGGTTATGCATATGATTATGAAACCACCGATCTAGGCAATTATAACCATGGTTCGCATGAGGTTTTTATGCGCTTCGAGCTAGGAACCCGCCTGAAAAATAAGGTAAATCCCCGATTCTTTTAATGTATTAAGTTTAAAATCATGATCAGAAATACATATGGCTTTTGGTGCCTACTAATTCTTTTAATGAATAGTGCCTTACTTTTTTCTCAAGAGCGTCAGATAAAAAAGGCAGATAAGGAATATGCGGCATATGGATATCTAAATGCGAGGGATGTATATCTCCAAGTTGCTAATAGAGGATATGAATCACAAGAGCTTTTCACCAAAATTGCCAACTCCTACTATTTCACCGCTAATTATCAAAAGGCCTTAACTTGGTATGAGAAAACTTTTAAAACAGAAGACTATAAGCCCAATCCAGAAACCTATCTGCGATATGCACAATGTCTCAGGGCAACCGGACAGGGGGAAAAGGGGAAAGAGTATTACAATAAATTTGTAACATTATCTGGGAAATCCTTGGAAGGAAAAACCCTTACTGCCAAGGATTATTTAGAACTGATAGAAAAAAATTCACATAGATATGAGATCAAGTACCTAGAGAACGTTAATACGGATGCTACTGAATTCGGTAATACCGTATACGATGGGAATTTAATATTTTCCTCAAATCGTGGTGTTAAAGGTGGCCTTATTTCACGAAAAGGCGCATGGGATGGAATGAACTTTCTTGATCTTTATAAAGTCGACATCAACGAAGAATACGAGCCAGAAGGTGAACCTAAGTTACTGCGGGGAGATGTTAATGGGAAATATTATGAGTCATCAGCGGTTATTACTCGAGATGGTAAAACAATGTATTTTACACGGAATAATTTTACCCCGAACAATAAGAACAATGATGAACACTTAAAAATATATCGTGCGTATTTGGTCAATGGAAAATGGACCAACATTGAAGACTTGTCTATAAATGACGATACTTTTTCCACCGCACACCCAGCTTTAAATTCATCGGAGACAAAACTTTACTTTTCATCGGATAGACCTGGGGGATACGGGCAATCTGACCTTTACATGGCTCCCATTAGTGATAAAGGGGAAATTGGTGAGCCAATAAACCTTGGAGCAAAAATCAATACGGCTGGCAAGGAAACTTTTCCTTTTGTCTCAGATTCCGACGAGTTATATTTTTCTACCGATGGTCATTTTGGTTTAGGTGGCATGGATGTCTTTTATGTAAAAATACTGGAGGATGGTTTTGGTAGTCTTTTAAATGTGGGTAGACCGATCAATTCCTATGCAGACGACTTTTCTTTTGGAATTAACTCAAGCACAAATCGAGGCTTTTTTAGCAGTAATAGAAACCCGGAATATCAGATTAACGGAAAGGACCCTATAAGTCATGAAAGTAATAAGCCATTCGTTAATGATAATATTTATAGTCTAAAGGAGCTAAAACCTATTAATGATTTTTACCAGGCGAAGATATATGGTGTTGTTACAGATGCCGGGAGTCAACAACCTATTGCCAATGCTTTGCTTGAAGTTTATCAAGACGATGGAAGCATTTACAAGAGGGTGTCCACTAACCAGCAAGGACGTTATGAAATAGATATAGATTATTATTCGGTTTATCGCTTAAGAGCTACCTATCCAGACTATGATGGTAATGAAAAAGTGAGTACTGCAGAGAGAAAGGAGCAATCCATAGATTTTGTGTTACAACAAAATAGGTTGGAACTTGTTCCTGGAGTAGATATCGCCAAAACATTAAATATCGATAATATATTCTTTGATTTTGATAAGTCCAATATATCGAAGGCTGCACAAGTTCAGTTGGAGAAGTTGATAGTTGTACTTGAAGATAATCCGAAGCTTAAGATCAATATTCAATCTCATACAGATAGTAGAGGTAGTGATGCATATAATTTAGCACTTTCCAAACGTAGAGCAGCTTCTACAAAAGCTTATTTGGTAAAAAGAGGAGTAGATCCAAATCGATTAAATGCAGAAGGCTATGGAGAACTACAATTGACTAATAGGTGCTCTAACAATGTTCCCTGTACGGAAGAAGAACATCTAAAGAATAGGAGATCCGAATTTGTTGTGGCAGACTAGTTCCCTATAACATAGGATTAGCTATTCCTAAATTATTAGCTTTATTAAAATACCCTCCTGAAGTTGATTTCTTTACTGATAGCTTAACCTTAAAATAAAATCCATTTTTAATTTAATTGAGCCAAGATTAGATGTGATAAAATCTTTTAAATACTACGGAAGGGAGATCTGGGACAAGCCTCTAAAGGAATTATTGGGTGTAATAATATAAAAGAGTTCAAAATTTATGGATATCAGTGCGTACCTTCCTTTCAGTAAACCTTTAGGGTTACCCCTCAATCTATATAAGAACTATTGTAAACTAGTCGCTACATTACTCGATGTTCCAACTTCTTCGGTGGAGTTATTGGAGTCAATAAATGAGCAAAATCATTCCTCAGAACATGCTCTTAACCATACATCAGCATTAGAGAACGGTATAAGATCTCATTTTCAAAAGAACCCCAAGGAGATACTTATTATAGAAAACCTCTCAGACTACGATAAGCTTAAGGAAAACAGGTCTCAGTTCCGTGGAGCTCACCCTAGCTGTATGTTGATTATGCCCTTGGTTGATTTTTCTGGGAGACTTCAGGGAATTCTCGTTGTTACCAGTGGGCAAGTTATAACCTTGGATGAGAATGTAAAAGAAGGTTTGAAAATAGTGGCAGATCTCATAATAGACGCTATAGTAGATCAATATGAACAGCCTTTACCCACCTTCAACTGGTCCTATAAAGAGCTAGGAAACTTATCGGTATCGGAAACAGTTGAATCAATTGCCATCTTCAATTGGAAACTGGAATTAAAAACAAATAATTTCTATGTAAATCCTAGGTTTCTACAATTTCTAGGTTATGCTTCTGATGAGTTGCAGGTGGATTCCCTCAGCCTATGGAAAAAGCTTGTTCACCCGCTGGATAGGCAGAAATTTACTAAGGAGGTGGCGAATTGGACCGAAAATAATACAACTTCTCACGAATTGGAGTTCCGGATGATCCATAAGCATGGGCAAGTTGTTTGGTTGTGTTTTTCATTGAGTAAAAAAATCAAAACAGAATGGAACCATTCAAAAATTATTGAAGGTGAAATACAGGATATCACCGCACAGAAAAAGGTCTGGGGGCAGATAGATTTTCTCTCTCCAAAACTTTCTTCAGTGATTCAAGCAGGGTATAACTGGTTAAGTATTATTGATAATAAGGGAACAATTACCTATTCTAATATAGGTAGCGACCTAATTGTAGGTTTTAGTCAGGAGGAATTACAGGGAACGAATTACTCTGAATTTGTACATAGGGAGGACCGGGAAAACATGCAGAGTAACCTTACAAAGTTTCTAAATCATCAACCCTTTATAGCGAGTCCCTTTAGATTTAAACATAAAGATGGTAGTTGGAGATGGATAGAGGTAATTCTTCTCAATTATAATGAAGATCCAGAAATCCAAGGTGTGGTTGTAAATGCTCGGGATATTACCCAAACAAAGTCTGTAATTTCTAAATTAAAAAATTCCCAAGAAAACCAAAAATTTCTATTTAATTCTTGCACACAGCCAAAGTATCTCCTAGACATAAAAACATATAAAATTCTGGAGGTTAATAACAAAATGGTTAAACTTTTCGGTTACAGTAAGGAAGAGCTTATAGGAATGAATGGTTTAAATCTAATCTCCCCAACCGATGAACCAAATTTTATCAAGGCTGTGGAGGACTCAAAATTCAAAGAATTTACAAATAGTAAGGGTATATTCACGTATAAAAGCAAAACTGGTGAACTATTCCAATTGGAATTGGTGGGCCATTCCATAAAACTTGAAGACCGTAATTGCATTTTGGTCAGCTGTAAAGACGTTTCCGATAGAGAGACGTATTTACAGGATCTTAAGGAATCTGAGCAGCGTCTTAAAAAAGCGGCAGCTATTGCCCAATTAGGGTACTATAGTTTGGATATAAACACCTTAACCTGTACCTGGTCAGAAGAGGTTTATTCCATATGGGGTAGATGTAGAGAAAACTTTAATCTAAACTATGAAAACTTTTTGGGTACCATTCACCCTGATGACCTAGGTCATTTTGATAAACCTGACCATCATTTGTTTTCCGACCCTGGGATGTATAACCTTACCTATAGAATAGTTTTACCTGATGGCTCAATAAAATGGGTGCATGCTTTGGGACAGCTAGTTAAAGGGGGAAATGATAAACCATTAAGAATTGAAGGTACTATTCAGGATGTAACCGAACAAAAACAAGAAGATCAGCAACTTAAGCTTCTAGAATCCGTGGTTACTAATACCGGTGAGGCAGCAATTATATTTGAGGCACTACCTTTTCACCAATACCCCCATAGGATTATTTATGTTAACCAAGCATTCGTAACCATGACCGGATATTCAAAAAAAGAATTGCTCGGACAATCCTCATCGTTATGGAAAGATCCCTATTGGGTTGGTATCGAATTTCAAAGAATGAAAGTATTCCTAGATGGTGGTGAAGCTTTTGAGCTGACAATTCAATGTAGAAGCAAAGTAGGTGAAGACTATTGGGTAAATATGGTGGTAAATCCAATAACCGATCAGGAAGGTAAATATACCCAGTGGGTTGCCTTGGTACGCGATGTTACTGAAACGCAGAACTTACAGTTTCAAAAAAGCGTCTTTAGCAAAATAGGAAGTGTATTCCAAGAAGATGCGGCTATTGAGACGTGCCTTACAAAAATGTTAGGACATTTAATTGATAGTCTAGATTACCAGTTAGGGCAAGTATGGCTTCCAAGTTTGGATAATACTTCCATGTCCCTCGTTGCTCACACAACCTCATCAGATAGCACCAAGTCAATTTTTAATATTTTAGGCAGTTTGGACTCCTGCAAAAAAGGGGAAGGACTTCCGTGGCAGGTATGGAAAAGCCAAGAAATCTTGTTATGGGATTCTATTGAGAAAGAAGTAGGTTTTGAAAGGAATTCAGTAGAGGATGTGATTTGTACTCAAGAAATTGTGGGAATTCCACTGAAACAAAATGATGGTGTTAAGGCAGTACTTGTTCTGGGAAAAGAAAAAAGCTTAAGGAGCCCAAGATTTTATGGAGAATTATTCAAGCAATTACAATTCAGATTAGGGAGTGATATAACTCGAAGGCAATTAGAGATTGAGCTTGATGAAATTTTTAGATTAACTCCAGCTATCTTAATTAAATCAGATATTAATGGTTATATAAAAAAAATAAACCCAGCTGTAAATCAGATTTTGGGATATTCGGAAGACGAGGTTCTTGGCAAGAATGTAACAGACTATATTCATCCTGACGATATCTTAAAAACAATTGATAAGCTGGAACAGCTTAAACAAGGAAAACCTGTAACCTATTTTGAGAACCGTTATCTAACTAAGGAGGGGAAGACTAAATGGATTAGTTGGTCTGCTAACCTTACACAAGAGAAAGGAATAGCCTATGCGGTTGGAACAGATATTACTGAGAAAAAAGTGCTAGAGGAATTGGTTGAAGAGGTTTCCGAATTGGCACGTATAGGCGCTTGGGAAATTAATATAGAGAAAGGTAGCGTGTACTGGTCAGAGATGACCAAAAAAATACACGAAGTGGATAATAATTACGTCCCGGATATTGAAGGTATAATTAGCTTTTACTCAGACCAAGAAAACTCCGAGATGTTTTCTATGTTAATAGATAAATCTTATTATCCACATGAAGCATTTGATATAGAGATTCAAATTAATTCGGCAATAGGTAAGAAAAAATGGGTCCGAGTTATTGGAAAACCTGAATTTAATAATGGCGAATGTATTAGGGTCTATGGATCCATTCAGGATATCCATCAATTAAAAACTGCTCAATTAGACTATATTAGAACAAAAGAAGAGAAAAATTCTATTTTGGAAAGTATTGGGGATGCTTTTTTATCCTTTACAGAGAAAGGGATTGTGACCTATTGGAATAAGAAGGCCGAAGATTGTTTTGGAATTAAGCGAGAATCAGTTTTGGGTCATCCAATAGAACAGGTTTTTTCTCAATTCGCTAAGCATCAATGCTATAAAGACATCCAGAAGGCAATTAGAAAAAAGGATAAATTTATTCCTGAAGAGTACTTTCCTCATCTTAATAAATGGTATGAGGTTACTATCTATCCATCAGATTATGGTATTTCTATTTTTCTTAAGGATGTAAGTGAAAGAATTATTGCGGAGCGGGAGATTCAATTGACTAATGAGCGTTTTGCGAAGGTAGTAGAGGCTACAAATGATGTTATTTGGGACTGGGATATCCAAGAAAACACATTGTTTCTGAGTGAGGCTTTTAAATCCCTTTTTGGACATGAAACGGGTATAGAAAACCAAAATCTACAATTATGGGCAGATAAATTACACCCTGATGATAAAGCACGGGTTATTAATTCCTTTTATAAGGCCGTTCATGACCCGAAAATTAATTCATGGGAAGCTGAATATCGGTTCTTAAAGGCTTCAGGTGAATATGCTTACGTATTGGATAAAGGAATTGTAATTCGAGAAGGAAACGGAACCGCTAATCGGCTAATTGGTGCGATGACCGATATAAGTTTACGTAAGAACTATGAAAATTCGCTAAAACAACTTAACCGTACATTAGAAGAACGCAACCGAAATGTGGAAACACAAAATAAAATATTAAAGGACATAGCTTGGACCCAGTCGCATATAGTTAGGGCTCCTTTAGCCAGATTATTGGCACTTACTTATTTGATTCGAGATGGATTGGTTGAGGAAGAGGAGTTAATTGACTTGTTGGATAAAATATGTTTATCAGCAACAGAATTGGACTCCATAATCAAGGATATAATAAGGAAATCCCAACCCTTGGTGGCCAAAAAACTATAGTATAAACTAGAAAATAGGTATGGCGATGTTCAGTGGAATACTGTCCATTTTTCTTGCAATGTTCCTTAAACCTAAATGTTTATCATAATACACTAGAGATGGAACATAGTAATAGATAGGAAGGTTAGCGGAGTTGGAACTGGTTATAACGCAAATGTTGTAATTTAGAAGGGAAGAGATGGAATTATGTGTTTTAATAAAAGCTAATTTCACTATGTAGGGTTGCCGATAAACATGAGGAAAGATTGGTAGAAGAAAGATTCAATTTTTAACGATTAAAAAAAAGGCATAACTCTACAGAACAAGGGGTTAATCCCTTTTGACAAAACCGCACTTGGTTTTTAGTATACAACCAACAAAGCAGGGTACGAAGGTAGTATAAGTTAAAAAACTGAAGTAACCATGATAGAATCTGACGGCTAAGATTATATTTAAAGAGTTTTAAAG